>CAZWHR010000013.1:4877-15097 GCA_964633675.1 uncultured archaeon
CCGGAGGAACCGGTAAATTTTACGGTGTTGCTTCCGGTGGAATAGGTTCCCTCATTCGTGAAGGTTCCCTTTATTTTCAGTGGACCCGTACTCACGCTCAGGGTACCCCCAGACGATATGGTCAGGTTCCTGAACTCCGTGGCCACCGAACCGGCAATCGACGCGGAGGATCCGGTAAAAGTCACCGTCGAGGCCGCCGGTGAGTCGGGTGTAAAGGTATCGTTGTTCGTCCATGTATGTACCACCTCGATCGTGTTTCCGGCATTCGACGTGTCAATGCCCAGGGAGGAATTCGAGAAATTATTGTCCCCATCAATGGAAAGATCATAAAAACTCGTGGTGGAGGAACCACGAATAACGGATGGATCGCCGACAAAATCCATCCGTGAATCGTTCGCCGTGAAGGTCCCGTTGTTTGTCAGGTCACCGGACACCTGAAGGTCCACGGCGTTTCCGCTCGTGGGTTCCAGTATGGCACCGCTCTTGATCTCCAGGTTGTTCATCTCCACGTCGGAGGCCACCGTCACGGCCGAACCGGAATCGTTACTGATGACAATATGATTGTAGACCATGGGGGAATCCGGGGTCGGTATGGTCTGGCCGGAGGAGGAACGGTTAAAATCAAGGGTGCCGGCGGATTCGTCAAACGCGGTGTCCGGACCAAACTCCAGCGCCGGTGATCCCTGTAGTTTCAGGGTGCCGTTTACGTCCAGTGTGCCGTCGTCGTCCGCCCCCGCGGAACCGTCGTCGGATCCGTCCGTCGCTATGGACAGCGTATCCGTCGCCGTGTACGTGGAACTGGAGGAAATGGTTAAACTGTCAAAGTGGTCGGAACCGCCTGCCCCCGAAATGGTGCCGGAGGAACCGTCAAATGTAACGGTTCCATCACCGGCGTTAAATGTGCCGTTGTTCGTGAAACTTCCGGAGAAGGTACTGCTCCCGCTTAATGTAATTGAACTGCCGGAACCGTTGTCGACGTTGCCGGACACCGACAGAGACCCACCGGTCTGGCTGAACGTTCCGTCGTTGTCCAGGTTCGATCCAATGGAAAAGATCCCCGAATCCGGAAACGTTAACTCGCCGTCGTTGTCCACGGTGGTGTTGACCGTTAAATCACCCGATCCCGTGAACTTCAGGATGCCCGGGCTTCCATTGCCGTCACCGTCCGGCTTCAGCACCAGGTTCCCGTCCAGAGTCAGGGAGTTGTCGAAGGGACCGGGACCGTTGGAACCGGATCCGTCCTGATCGCTGGAATCGTCCAGCAGTACCATGCCGTTGTCCTCGATACGAAGCGACCCGATGGTGGTGGTCACGTCCAGAACCGGGGCCTCGTTTTCGTTGACCGTCGAGAGGTCCGGTACGATGACCGTCGCCGTGGACGGAGGGCCACCGCTTCCGGCGTCCGGATTCCAGTTGCTTCCGGTCCCCCAGAGCTGGTCCCCGCTGTCGTTGTCCCACGTAAACACGTTCCACTGAATGGACCCGGTTGACTCCGGCGGGTTGGAGGATGGTCCTTCGGTCCCGTCAAACCGGTCGTCCTCGAAGTCCGCACTGCCGTGGGCCCCGGAGAATGACTTCATGTTGACCGCCTGTTCCTCCGCGTCCCCTTCGGTGTGCACGTTATATTCGGTGGTATCGTCGAAGGAACAGCCGGAAAACGTAAAGGCACCCGTGGTGATTTTGTCCGCGTTGCCCGTCGCACTGGTGTACATCAATTTGATAAACCAGCTGTTGGTGCCGTCCCCGTCGCCGGGACCGTTCGCGAAGGATATCCCGTCCAGATCCACCGTTTTGGCGGTATCGTCCTTCACCAGAAGGCCGTTGTTGTTGCAGTTCTGGAAGTTGAGGGAGTCAATATCAACGTTTGCCCCCGACCCGGAGACCTCAAACGCGTACCGCGGATTGGAGGTATCGTCACTTCGATTGGTGATGGTCGGGGTGGAGCCGGAGGCCGAAAAGGACCCCTGTATATCCGCCAGCCCGCCCGCGCCGCTCGTGCCGAGCTGGATCTCCGATCCGCCTGTCACCTCCAGTGTGCCGCCGGAGGGCACCAGGAGGCCGGTCGTGCCGTCCTCAACCACCGCCACGTCCGACCCATCCAGAAGTAGCGTTCCCGGTGTTTTCAGCACATGAAAGACCACGGAGTTCCCGGAAATTCCTCCACTGGAACCGGTGAATCGCACCGTGTGGGAACCGGAGGCCAGACCGGAGCCAGTGTCGTTGTTTGTGAGGGTTCCGCGGATGTCCATCGGCGACGTGGATACGGTTAAACTCGCGCCGGACGCAATGGTGAGGTTGCGAAATTCCGTTGAGTTCGAACCGGCCACCTCCGAGGACGACGTGGTAAAGAACACGGTGGAGGTCCCCTCGTTAAATCCATCGCTTTCGTTGTTCGTGAAGGTCCCGTCCACTTCAAAAGCATCCGACGGTGATGTTGAGGTGGTAACGGAAAGGGACGCCGTCGTATTGTTGTTTAAATCAATCGCAACATTGTGAAACGTCGTTCGGGAACTTCCCCGGATCGTGGACGGGTTGCCGGTGAAGTTCACGGTCGACGAACTCGGTACGAACGTGCCGTTGTTGGTAAAATCCCCGGCGTCGGTCAGCGTATGCGAAGCGGCGTCCAGGTCGGCGTCCGTGTCAATGGTCAGGCTGTTTACCGATGTGTCACCGGTCAACGTCGCAACTGCCGAACTGCCGTTGGCAATTCGCAGGTCGTTGTAACCGGCGTTGTTCGGCGGCACGGCCACATCCTGATTGGACACGGAGGTGTACGCCACTTCCCCGGTGGACGGGGAAAAATCCGTGTCGGGACCAAATTGAACCGCCGTGGTATCTCCTTCCAACTGCAGCACGCCATCAACGGTGAGTGTGCCATCATCGTCCGAACTGGACGAGCCGTCATCGGATCCATCCGTCGCGATATCCAGACGATCCGTGGCGGTGTACGTGAAATTTGACCGAACGGTCATGTTGTAAAAATAATTGCCTGACCCAAGCGTGATGGTCCCCGAACCACTGCCCGAGGTTGCCCCGAGGTAAACGGTGCCACCGGTCGGTTGGAAGGTGCCCGAACCGGTATCAAAGCTGGTTCCCTCCACCGTTAAATCGCCTGAATTCAGGTTAAGCGTGCCGGTATTGGTTAAGGTCCCTCCCACAACAGCTCCGGTTCCCTGGTTCGTAAACGTCCCGCTGTTGTCCAGGTTTCCGGTGATGTTCAGGTTGTCGCCGGCGTGCGTAAAATCGCCATCGTTGTCCAGGTTGCCCCCGATGTCGATTTGGTCGCTCGCGCTGAAATCGATAATGCCCGCCGTGGTCACGTTTTCCACGGACACGTTTGCACCGACCGTCAGTGTGCGTCCCCCGTTGTCCGAGGACACTTTTCCGTTGTCCTTCACAACGAGGGACCCAATGGTGTCATCAATGTCCAGAATCGGTCCTTCGCCCTCGTTCACAAGCGTTCGATCGGGAATAATCACCTTTGCGTTGGAGGGAGGCACCCCGTCCGGATCCCAGTTGGTGTCGTTGCTCCAGAGCTGATCCCCGGATTCGTTGTCCCATTCGATGACCTCCCACTGAATGGTCGCGTCCGCGTTCGACGTGCCGGTCGTCGGATCCGTGTCGGTGTCCCCATCATTTTCATACGTTTCCGCACCCTTCGCACCACCGAAACCCGTCATCAGAACGGCTTTGGTTTCAGCGCTGTCCCGCGTACGGACATTGAACAGGCAGTTGCTGTCAAACGTACAACCGGAAAAGGTGAACTGGTTAGCGGATATGACGTTGCTGTCGTATTTCAGGTTGATGTATACCCCGCTGGTGGAATTTCCGCCGGTGAAGTCCACACCGTCGATGTCCACGTTAAAATTTGAGGTATCATTCACCGTAATCCCGAGTTTGTCGGGGTTGGTGAAATTCAAATCGTCGAGATCCAGGTCCCCGCCCTCCACCGTGAACGAAAACTTGCTGCCCGTGTCCGTAATGGTCTGAATATTTCCGTCCGCCGCCGTGAATTTGCCCCGAATTCTGATACCGGTACCAAGACGGAGCGTGGCGGTTCCTTTCAGGGCAACCGTATTCCCGGACCCCACCGTAACTTCATTGGCCACCTGCAGATCATCCGATACATCCAGCGTCAGTTCTGCATTGGAGGTGAACTCAAGAATGTCGATGGAGATCCTGTTGCCCCCAACACTGCCCGCCGTCCCGACAAACCGGACGGTGGCGGGGGATCCGGTCAACCCATCCCCGTCGCTGTTGTTGTTTTTGAGCACCCCTTTTACCTCAATCGTCGGAATGGTCAACGTCGCCCCGCTTTTGACGGTAAGGTGGTTAAACCGTGTTGTGTTGGATCCCGTGACCTCGGGGGCCGTCCCACCGAAAAACACCGTGCTGGTTCCCTCGTTGAATCCGCCGGATTCGTTGTTGGTAAACGTCCCGTTTACCTGAAAGGCGTCCGCGGGGGACGTTGAGGTGTCCACCGACAGAGAGGAAGTAAAATTGTCGTTCAGGTCAATGGCCAGATTGTTGAAGGAAGTAAGCGTGCTTCCTCGAATGGTCGAGGGATCCCCCGTAAAATTCACCGTGGACGTGTTCTGTGTAAAGGTACCGTCGTTGGTAAAATCATTCGACACCGTCAGCGTGGCCGAGGATCCGTTGAGTTCCCCGTTGATGATCTGTACGTTCGACGCGGTCACGTCACCGTTCAGCGTGGCCACGTTACTCCCGTTGTCAACGTTCAGGTTGTTGTAGGCCCCGCCGGGGGGAACGACGATGGTTTGATCGGAGGTACCGGCGTAGGTAATCGTACCGGACGAAGCATCGAAGGACCCGCTCATGGTTACGCCGGATTCGAGTTTCAGTGTGTCGTTGACGTCCAGGTTCCCGGAGATCTCCAGAGCATCCGTGGCCGTATAGGTGCTGCCGGACGGGACGGTCATGCTGTAAAAATCATCCCCACCGGATTGTATGCTGCCGCTGGACGCGTTAAATTTGACGGTGCTGGCCGTGCCGGACAGAAAAGACGCGGTGGATTCGCTCGTGAAAGAACCGGTTACCGTCAGCGTTCCGGCCCAATCCGCATTGCCCCCGTCCTCAAAGTCCAGTGACGCTGAGCCCGTGTTGTTCAGGTTTCCTCCCACGGTGATGTTTCCGGTACCATTCTTCACAAGAACCGTTCCGGCATTGTCCAGGGTTGAACCAAGGGTATGGTTTGCCGACGACTCCATCGTGATGGTTCCGTCGTTGTCCACAGTTCCCTGCACGTCCAGGCTTCCCGATCCGTCGAATGTCAGGGAGGCGGGAGTCCCGGCATCATTCACCGCTAAGATGCTCGTTATGGTCAGATCCCGGGCGTTTCCGTCGGTGCTCATCGAGGAGTTGTTTTTCAGTATCAGTGACCCGATGGACGTGGACGTGTCCAGGATCGGGGCTTCGTTCTCGTTGACCGTGGAGAGGTCCGGAATAATCACCTTTGCACCGGTGGGGGGCACTTCGTCCGGCTCCCAGTTGTTGGCCGTCGACCACATCTGATCCCCGGTGTCGTTGTCCCACAAATACGTGGACCAGGTAATTGAACCACCATTCAAATTCGCGCTTCCGGTGGAGGGATCGGAATCGGTGTCGCTGTCGTTCTCAAAATCTTCTTCGCCGTGGGTCCCGCTGAATCCCGTCATCTGTACCTCACCCGTTTCGCTATCGCCGTCGTCAAGTGTACGAACATTGAACTTACAGTTGCCGTCAAACGAACAACCCGAATAGGCAAATTCGCTTTTATCAATGGAGGCATATTGAAGGTTGATGTACACCCCGGTGGAATCGTTCCCATTGGTGAAACTTATGCCGTCAAGGTCGACGGTCTTGTTTGACGTATCGTGTACGGTAATTCCCTTTGCATCCGGCCGGTCAAGGTCCAGGGCATCCACGTTAACGGTTGCTCCCCACACGTCGAAGGAATAACGATTTCCGGTGTCCGTCATGGTCGGCGGATTTCCGTTTGCAACGAATTCACCACCGGGGGTGCCGCTGGTACCAAAACTGATGCTGTCGCCAAGACGGAGGGTGGACGAATCCAGCAATTTCAGCTTCCCGTTGTTTCGAACCAGAAACCCTTTATTGGTGGAGGTGTTCGTGAAATCGGACCCGGTGGCTGTTACGTCGTCCGAACTGTCCAGCGTCAGTGTGGCCCCACCCTGCACCTGCACCACGTTAAAACTGGTGGCATTTCCGGCGAACGCACTGTTAGTACTGGTAAACCGAACGATCGAATCTCCTTCGGAAAATGTTCCGTTGACCTTGTCAAAAATGGCATCAATGTTTACGGTATTCGCGGGGCTGCTGCTCGTTGACACCGACAGCGTCGAGCTGGTTCCGGACGTCCCGATCTGAAGATGATGGAAGTTGGTGATGTTGCTTCCGGCAATGGTGGAATTACTTCCGGTAAATATGACCCGGCTTCCCCCGTCCCCGAAACCGGAACTCTCATTGTTGGTCCAGGTCCCTTCCACCTTGATCGTGTCGGCGGGCGAGGTGGAGGTTTCCAGATCCAGAGAGGACGTATTGTTGTTGTTCAGGTCAATGGCGACGTCGTGAAAATGGGTTAGGGTCGAACCCTTGATCACCGAGGGATTACCCGTAAAGTTCACCACGGAAGTGCCCCGAAGAAAGGTGCCCTTGTTGGTAAAATCACAGGAAACGGTGAGTGTATTCGTATCCGCGTCAAATGTTGCGTCGGGCTGAATCGACAGGTTGCATATATTGAGGTTTCCGGCTGCCGTGGCCGTTGCCGAATTGTTGCTTATGATCAACGTGGGATACTCTTTCCCGTTTGGCAACACGGGAACGGTCTGGTCCACGGACCCGGAAAATTCAAGAACCCCGGTCCCGGCAAAGTCGGCACTGCCCCCGGAAAAGGTCAGGCCCGCCTTCAAAACCAATTTCCCGTTGACTTCGAGCAGTCCCGTGATCGTTATATCGTCCGTGACGGTATACGTCGAACCACTGGGGATTTTCAGGTTGTGAAACGAATCTCCACCTGTTGTAATCGTGCCAGAAGACGCGTTCATTACCACGTCGGCGGTCGTCCCCGGCAGAAAGTCCG
Source organism: uncultured archaeon (assembly GCA_964633675.1). Taxonomy (GTDB): domain Archaea; phylum Nanohalarchaeota; class Nanosalinia; order Nanosalinales; family Nanoanaerosalinaceae; genus JAXINT01. Next base: position 11,977 of record CAZWHR010000013.1, read on the forward strand.
CGTCGCTGGCGTTCGAGAACGAACCGGTAATGGTGAGTGTTCCTCCATAATCACCACCACTGTTGGCCATGTCCAGGCGGGCACCGCTCTTGTTGTCCACATTTCCTTTGATGGTGAACGAAGAGCTGGTGTCCGTGTTGAACACATCCAATGTTCCGCCGTTCTCAAGGGCACCGAACGTCGCGTTCAGAGCGCCCGGGTTGGATGGACCAATCTTAAGGGTGCCGTTGTTGATCACCGTGCCTCCCACTTTGAACTTGCCGTCCGATCCATCCCACGCCTCGTCCCATCGCATGATCCCCGGGGACCCGGCTCCCTGATCAGCCTGGGTGGTCAGTTTTCCGGAAATGGTGTAGTTCCGGTTGTTGTTCTCGGTGTCAAAATCCCCACCGTCCTCGACCTTCATGGACGCCACGGTCGGGTCCCAGTTCAACACCGGGTCATTTGGTACCGAACTGCTTTTGGGTATTATGACCCGGTCGTTCTCACCAGGAAGACCCGCCGGCGTCCAGTTGTCCCCGCGGGATCCGGGAGGCCCGCCGGTTTCTCGCCAATACTGGCTTTCGCTCCCGTCCCAGGTTTTGAAGGGCCAGTCAATTTCGCCGTTTCCGTTGGTCTTGCTTTGCTGACCGGGTTTGGACGCGTCCTCGTCCTCCCAGTCTTCTCCGCCTTTGTCGCCGGAAAACCCCGGCAGACTGACCACAAGGTTGTCGTCACTATTGGCCGTCGTGGAGACATTGTATTCACAATTTGCGTCAAACGAACAACCGGTAAATTCATACGGTGCCCCACCCGTGTCCAGCAACTGCAGGTACCGGCCGGTCGATTTGGTCTCCGAATGGGTAAACGACACCTGATCAACGTCACAGGCATCGTCCGCCGTACCCCGAATAACCATTCCGCTGTTATCCGGGGAATCAAAAATGAGCCCGTCCAGATCAATAAGACCTCCCCCCTTTACCTCAAAGGAAAACCGCGTACCGGTATCGGTCATCGTCGGTGTGGATCCGGAGGATATTAGTGTGCCGCCGTTGATCACAATACCCGTGGCCAGTTCCAGCGTGGATCCACTTCCGGTCAGTTTCAGGGTCTGACTGCCGTACACATTTAACTGGTTATTTACCGTCACCGTATCGGTACTGTCGAGAACCAGGGTGGTATCCATTGACCCGCTCCCGTCCGTGGTTTCGTCGAGGGCGAGCGTATCGAAGGTGGTGGAGTTGGATCCCGACAGGGTTCCCTGATCCGAACCGGTCTCGTCCACAAAATGAACGGTCACCCCCCCGCCGTTCCAGGTACCGTCCGTTTGCCAGTCGTTCCGTACTTCCACCGCCGTTACATTATTGGTGTTTACGTCAAGTGTTCCCGTTATCGTAATATTGTTAAACCGGGTGACGGTCCCGTTTGTGGTACTGATCGTGGAGGGAGATCCCGTGAAATCCACGGTGGAACCCGCGTCGTCAAAACTACCGTCGTTCGTCCACGTGCCGTTGACTTTTATTGTGCCGATGGATCCCACCGAAAGGGTGTTTCCGGAGGGGATTGTGACGTGATTGAATTCGGTCACGTTGGACCCATCCACCGTGGACGTTCCATTCCCGCCGAGCTTCAGCGTGGAACTGGAATTGACAAACGACCCGTTGTTTTCCCATGTGGCCGTCTTCAGGATCATCGCGTACGAACTGCCGTCAAACCGGCCGTTCGACGTTATTTTTAACGTCCCGCTCACCGGCGTATCCCCGGTAAGAACCGCTCCGGTGGAACTCTCGTTGGAAATGGTCAGGTTCACGTATGGCTTGCTGTTTGGTGGCACCGCCACGTCCTGAGCGGCGTCCACCCGAGCGTAGTCAACGGTTCCGCCGGACGCGTCAAAATCCGCGTCGGCCCCGAAGGAAAGGGCCGTCGTCGCTCCTTTTAATTGTAATGTGCCGTTGACATCCAGCGTCCCGTCGTCATTACTCGATCCCCCGCCATCATCCGATCCGTCCCCGATCGTCAGGGTGTCCGTGGCGGTGTACGTGGCGCCGGAAGCAACTGTAACACTGCTGAACGCTTCCCCGTCCGAGGTAATCTTCCCGGATCCAGTAAATTTCACCGTACTCTGATAGCCCGGAAGGATTGTTCCGCCCGCCGTATCCAGCCGCTCATTAATTTCCACCGTGCCGTTATAATTGGACATGTCCAGCGTGCCACTGTTAAATACGTCTCCAGATATATAGACATCGCTGGCTCCGGAGCGCAGGGTTGTCGTCCCGGAGTTATAAAAACTTCCATTCAGCGGTGTGCCGGCTGTGGTCAGGGAGCCGTTCACGGTAATCGTGCCATCGTTGTCGATGGAATTGGTTACCGTTACCGTATCGGCCGGTCCGATGTCCAGCGTGCCGTCGGAGGTTCCCGTTCTGATGGTCAGGGCACCGGCCACATCCAGAGACTCTGCGGTTCCGGAATTGTCCTTCAGTGTCACACCCCCGCCTTCCTTAATAACGAGGGATCCGATCGAATGTGATTCTCCCTCATCGATGATGGGATTTCCTCCCGTGGTGGCGGCGTCGGGAATTTCCACCTTCTCCGGACTTGACGGAACAGAGCCCGTCGACCAGTTGCCGCCCTCCTCCCATTCCTGGTTGCCGTTGCCGTTGGTCCACTCCGTAACGGGCCAGGTGATCGAGCCCGGACTCGTCACGCCGCCCGTGGAGGGATCATCATCCGCATCCTGATCATTCTCAAAGTCCTCCTTCCCCGCATCCCCCGTGGCCTCCATCGCAATGGCGCTGTTGTCGGACCCGGACTCGGTCCGCACGTTAAACTTCGTGTTGCTGTCAAACGTAAGGCCGGAAAAGGTCCAGCTGACCCCCGTAACACTGTAATTAAAATTCAAATATAACCCTGTCGTCTGAGAATCTTCCCGGGCAAACGAGGTATTATCAATGTCCAGGGAACTGGGATTTCCCCCAAACCGCATTCCGAGGTCCCGGAGGTTGACCAGGTCGAGTTTGTTGATGTCGATACTTCCCGCGCCGGCCGGAATTTCAAAAGCAAATTTGGTGCCGGTATCCCGGATCTCGGGGGTAAATCCATCCGCTTGCAAACCTCCATTCAGGGTAAGCGTATCCGCGATCCG
>CAZWHR010000014.1:0-15087 GCA_964633675.1 uncultured archaeon
CAGTACGACCGCGCTAAAACCATATTCAGCCCTGATGGACGTCTTTTTCAGGTCGAATATGCTAGAGAAGCAGTAAACAAAGGTTCAACAAGCCTAGGTATAGTATATGACAACGGAGTTCTGCTGGCGGCTACAAGGTCTACGCCTCAGCTTCGGTCAAGAAATCCTGAAAAAGTATTTAAGGTAGACGACCATGCAGCAGTATCAACTTCGGGTCTGGTGGCTGATGGAAGAGTCCTTGTGGACGAGGCAAGGCAGAGAGCTCAGCAAAACCAGATGACCTACGGAGAGGAAATACCGATAAACGTACTTGCTAAGTTCCTTGCTGACATGAAGCAGAAGTTCACACAGTATGGAGGAGTAAGGCCTTTCGGACTTGCAATGCTGTCCGGAGGAGTCAAGGACGGCCAGGCAGAGCTCTACCAGTCCGATCCTTCGGGAATCTTGAAAGAATGGCAGGCAGTAGCTATCGGAAGAGGCTCAGAGGAAGCTATGGAAGTTTTCCAGGACGAATACAGCGGTGACATGACAGAGGATGAGGCAGTAGAGCTTGCGGTACAGATTCTGCATCAGGTGGAGGAGAACATAGATATCGACAACATCGAGATGTGCCTAGTCAACCATGAGGAAGATTACAAGAGAATCATGCCCGAAGACCTTAAGGACAGAGAAATAGACGTCTAAAAACAATCTCCGGAAATAACAATTTCTAAAAGCGAAAATGGATCCTTCAGAAGCTATAACGGTTGAATATAAGCCGAAGGAGCTAGAGATTCTTGTCAAGCCTGATGAAGCCCTTGAATACAAGCGAGGAGAGATAGACAGCTTTGAGAAAGTTCTATTCGTAAGAGAGATTTTCACAGATGCACAGGCAGGAGACAAAGCAAGCGCCAGTACTTTGGAGGATGAGTTCGGCACCAAGAACATTCTGGAGGCTGCCAAGAAGCTCTTTGACAGGGGGAATATGGAGCTCACCATGGAACAGAAGAACGATATAAGAGAAGAGAAGAGAAAGAAGCTGGTGAACATGATCGCTAGAAGAGCCATGAACCCTCAGACAGGAAATCCACACCCTCCGAAGAGGATAGAGAACGCTCTGGAAGAAGCAGGCGTACATATAGATCCTATGGAGAGTGTTGAAGCTCAGTTTGAGGACGCGGTTGACAAGATCAAGCCCAAGATGCCTATTTCTCTCGAGGACAAGGAGCTGGCTATAAAAATACCTAACAAGTATGCTGGAAAGTGCTACGGAAAGCTGAAAGATCTTACAAATGTTGAAGATGAAGAATGGGGTGATGAGGCTTTCATGGCGAAGGTGACCTTGCCTGCGGGTGCTAAACAGGAGCTAGTTGAGGCTCTAAATAAGGTGTGCCATGGAGATCTTGAGATTAGAGATATATGAGCATCCTATATCTAAGGTTACTCGTTCTGTCCAAGGATATTTCAACCCTGCAGAACAAAATTTCTGAGAGAGATGAGTGATAGACAGCAGAGTCTAGATACTATACAGAAACTGAAGCAGAATGGATATAGAGCGGGAGCAGAAATGCTGGAGGCGGAGGGTTCAGAAAAAGCTGCAGAGTCTCTTCCGGAGATAAATTCTGAAAAGGCTGCTGAAATACTTGAGGAACTCGGTTCGGACTATTCCCTGGATGTCATAGGCCGGATGGATCCGGACGATGCCGTAGACATAATAGCACATCTAGATCATTCTATCGCTATAAGTCTACTCTCAAAACTTGAAGAGAAGAAATCCAGAAAAATAATCGATCTCCTCAAATATCCTCCGACAACCGCAGGAGGTATAATGACCACGGACTTCATATCTATGGACAAAGGTTCCACGGTCGGGGAAGCAGTTGATACAGCCACAGAATCTCAAAGGGATGTAGAGACCATATATTATATTTATATAACTGGGGAGGACAGCCAACTGGAAGGCACTGTTGCCCTCAGAGAGCTCCTTATGTTGGAACGCAACAAAAAGCTTTCAGAAGTTATGGAGGAGGAAGTGGAGGTCCTATTTTCCGATATGGATCGGGAAGAGGTCGCAAGAATTTTTGACAGTCAGAACTATCAAGCGATGCCAGTTGTAGAGGAGGGGGAGATTGTTGGAATTATCACATTTGACGATATCATAGATGTAATGAGGGAGGAATCAACAGAGGACATACAGAAGATGGCCGGACTTGTGGACAACGAGACTATATTCTCAAGCTGGAGGACCAAGATAAACATGCGCCTTCCATGGCTGTATCTGAATCTTATCGCAGCCTTCTTTGCTGCAGGGGTTGTATCATACTTCGAAGGAACTCTAGCGCAGGTAACTATACTGGCAGCATTCTTGCCGGTGATAAACAACCAGGCGGGCAATACAGGTATGCAGGCGCTATCTGTGGTTATAAGAGGCCAGGCTACAGGAGATCTACGCAGTTACAGCCTTATTAAGTACATTATAAAGGAGACGGCTGTGGGGCTCCTGAACGGATTCCTTATAGGTGCAGCAGTAGGATTTATAACTATGCTATGGCGGGCGGATATCATTCTAGGAGCTATAGTCGCCTTTTCTATGGCTATTACCGTTTTTGTATCAACTCTTGCAGGGGTGTTGGTTCCTATAACTATGGAAAAACTAGATTATGATCCTGCAACTGCTTCTTCAATATTTGTAACTGCTATAGCAGATATATCGGGTATAGTGTTTCTCCTTGGAACGGCCGCAGTATATATAGCATATATTTAGGGTGAGAAATTCATGTCGGACATAGATCTAGAGATTAGGGTCGGCCTTGAGGATAGGACTGTGGAGGTTGGGGATGTCTGTAGGGAGCTATCCAACTACGATATAAAACATCTGCGAAAGATAGCGGGGAACGAGTTCGATGACAAGGTAGCAGAAGAGGCTGTCGGAAGCCTAGTGGAAGAACAGATAGAGCCATTTGTGGAATCTACCGACAGAGAGGTTAACAGAGAGAACATAGAAAAAGAGGTTAGAGAGGCCTTCAGCACCCATCTATACAGTTTTGCGGATCCGGACTAATGCATCTTATATTTTTTCTTATGTAGAGGGGCTGTGTACCGGAAATAGTGGAAATTACTCCATCCTACTTTTAAAGCAGCTTCTCTAACCTGTAAAATATGACTCTGCAGACCTCAATCTCCTGGCTTGATAGAGAACTAGAAGGCAGGCGGAGCTGCTATGTGAAATGCTCCAACAACAGGATGAGATACAAGATACTTGCAAGGGCTGTATCCTACAGCAGCAGACAGGGAGACACACTTCTTCTTAGCTTCACCGACCAGAGAAAGGGTTTCTGGAGCTTTGACTTCAATCAGCTTCTAGGAGACTGCAGAGCTCTTTCAGGACTTCAAAAGCTCAAAAGAAACCTACAAATAGAGAGAATAGACACTATGGGGTATCCAGAGGACAGCAGTTGGACGGATATACTTGGAAAGGAATACAATACGGTTATAGGAGATAGAGTTACCAACCTAAAGACAGGAAACATGGAAAAATACTCTGCACTGGATCGTACGGCAGAGAAGCTTGAATCATTGCAGGAGGAAAGCCCCTTGTTGATACTAGACAAGAACCCTGTCTATAGAGAGCTGGCGGAAAAACTGGACGCGGTAATGGAACTGGAGAGAGAAGAAAAAGGTCTGTCTAAGAGAATACATACGGAAGAAAAGAGCTTTGAAGAGAGCATAGAGACAGGTCAACAGAGAAAGATAACTGAATACGCAAGAGTTCCTGTCAAAGGCTAAATATCCTTTTTCTAGCTGTCCTCCATGTAAACCACTCTCTGTGGGAAGGGTATCTCTATGTCGTTCTCTCTTAGACGGTTGTATATGTTTTTGTTCAATTTATGGATTGCTTTAGCATCAGCAAGAGGCTTCTCCACCCAGCACAGAAGTTCATAGTTCAGGGCGGAGTCCCCAAACTCCCTGAACCTTACTAGAGGTTCAGGATCTTCCAGGACAGATTCCTCCTCTTCAGCTATGTCCAGGAGTATTCCCTCAAGCTTTTCAAGATCTGTACCGTATGCTACACCTATAGGGAGTTTTATCCTCTTTTTTTCCTGGGGATCTGACTGGTTCTCTATCTTTGCGGAGTTCAGGACAGAGTTAGGAACAGTAACTATTACATCATCCCTGGTTTTTAGAGTTGTGCTCCTTACGCCTACATCTACTACCTCTCCCTCCTCTCCAGAGTCTATAACTATGTAGTCTCCGATGTCGTAGGTCTCATCGAAGTAGAGGGAGATACCTCCGAAGAAGTTAGATATTGTGTCCTTTGCTGCAAATCCTATTGCTATACCAGCTATACCTGCAGAAGCAAGTAGAGGTGTTATATCTATCTTCCAGACCCAAAGAAAAGAGAAAACAGCGGATAGAAGGACTATGAATGTCCAGAAGTTCTCAAATATCGGTATGAGTCTGTGCCTGTACTTTGTCTTTTTTATCCTTGAGAAGAACCGCTTCCCCATCTTTATGGCGGCAGGGGTCCAGAAGACTATTATTATGGTCATCAGCAGAGCCCTGACATAGAACATCCACTTCGAACCTAGAGCCAGGAAGGTGAACGATAGGTATATCCCGAGAGACCAGATAGAGACAAAAAGAGGCTTATAGGCTTCTTCTATTACTATATTGTCTATCTCGGTACTGGTCAAATTCGCTAGAGACTTAAAGAACCTGAGAATTATATAGTCTGCAAGCCATGCAATTAAGAATGTTGCAACTATGCCGAATAAGAACTGATATACTGGATCGAAACCTCCAATATACGTCAGTACCGAATTAATTGATAGAGCCATTAAGGTTAAAGAGAGGCAGTATTACATAAAAAGATTGGCACGGTTCCACCTATTTTTGACATATTTTCTGGGAGAAGCCAGAATACATAGACGTTCTATTCTTTTTCCTCTTCATGCTCGTCTTCGGTTTCTAGAGTTCCTCTGAAGATCACTGTAAGGGTACGCATCACGAATTCGAGGACTATCAAGAAGGCCATATAGGACAGTATTACCTTCCATCTATCACCTAGAGAGGTAATTATCTTTGAAGCATTTGAGACGGATAGAGACTGTAGTCCCTCGACAAGAGCCACACCCAGTAGGGCTAGAGGGAGTGTCTTGCTCAGATCCTCTGCAAGGGCACTGCTGTAGTAGGCGCACACCCTTACTGTAGTCACTACAGCCATAGAGACTAGGAGTAGAGAATCTACAGTGTGTGTTGTTGATAGAAGCGCCAGAAGAGTTGTAAATACGAGGAACCATACCATACTCAGTAGAGGGAATAGTATGAGGTACTCTAAGACGTAAAGAAGAGACTTGAAGATGTTCTTGAACCTCTCGGCTCCGCGCGCATAACTCTTCAGGTCCAGCTCAAAGATATCCTTCTTCGATATGAACTTGTAGAGCCTGAATACGAAGACGGAGTAGATTACCATTCCAACAACATACATCGCCAGCGTCTTCCAGTGCTTCAGAAGAGTTAGACCTACATCTGTCAGCGTCTGGGTGAAGGACATCTCTACACTCTATCCCTGTAACATCCTGCCGTTTAAAACCATGGTATAACAGTGTTATGTAAAGATGGAGAAATCCGGATAAATCATTTTTTCCGCTTCAACGTCCCACCACAGTCCTTACACCGATACAGCCCTACGTTCTTCACCAGCTTTGACCTCCTGTGCCTGCCCATCTTCATGTCGCAGTCCTCGTTTGAACAGACAATTACATACCTGTATTCTGCCAGGTCTAGATCATGAGTTGCCTCAGGGTTCTCCACTCCCATCTCCTCCATCGCGCTCTTCCACTCCTCTCCGTGAGGCTTCGCATCCTTACCGCACTCCTTAATAACTATCGCATGTCCCAGCTCGTGCTTCAGTATCTCCTCGACCTTTCCAGGATGGCGCTCTACCAGCCGGTCCGAGACCCGGATCTCCTGGTTCTCCGGACTGTATTTCGCTGCCTGTCTCTTCATCGAACCTATAGAAAGAGAGATATCAAGGTCTATTCCATACCTGCCTATCAGCTCCTCTAGGAGTTCTCTGACATCGCTGACGGAGTCCATGGCTAGTCCTAGATACTCAATGCTTTAAAGATGTTCTGGAAACTTGAACTCCTCTCCATTATCCGGCATATTATTTTATTTAACTCCGGATTCTAGTTGTCGGTATGGTCGAGGAAGTGGATGATCTCTTCAGATGCGAGGAATGCGGTCTGAGATATGAGGATGAAGCAACCGCCCGGAAATGCGAGAAGTTCTGCTCCGAGAACAACGCATGCAATCCGGAGATTATAGCAGAATCGGTTGATACCTAACCCCGAGTTAGAAGTCGGTTGCCTTCCGACTGGTTCCCTCGAACCCAAAAATACCGGATGCGGCCCGCCGAATTCTCGTTAGAAAGAGCGGCTCAAGCAATTTTTCGGAGAAAAATTGCGGCCTCTCCCGTTCTCCTTGAGAACCACACGTGATAGGGTCGTATCCTAAGTCGGTTAGCTATGCTAACCGGCTATTGCATCATCAAGGCGTAACTTGATGCGGCCTCCGGGATTTGAACCCGGGTTGCTGGCTTGGAAGGCCAGAGTCTTAGCCAACTGGACCAAGGCCGCAGTTGGGTGGAACGTTTAGGTAGGCCTGGTTTTTTGGACTCTGGGAATTAGAGGGATTGAAAGCTTTAAAAATAGTTGGTCTATTAGAGGCCTGATTCCGGGCTGATTTTCATTCCTTCTGTTCGGTAGGTCTTCTCTTGATCTCCCGGAGCCTTCTCCTTGCTTTGTCCATCGCCCTGACAAGGCTGTCGATCTCCTTCTCTGTGAAGTCGATGTATCCTGATTCATCCCTGATAAAGATTCTCTTGTCCTTGATGCCTATCTCGAACTCGTTCCAGCCGTTCTTTCCTGCACCTACCTCGTCTATGACTTCTGTAGACATGTCTACTGATTGGCGCTTCACGGTTAAATAAGCTTTCCTGCCACATTTCCTCCCAACGATCGAGGAAAGACAACCTTTTTAATATTCCTCCGGTAGTTTCTTCCTGTAATGGTCTTCGGAAAGCTGAAGGAATCGATAAAGGAGTTCGCGGGAATGGGAGTAGCGGACAAGGAAGACGTAAAAGCGCTTGTGAAGGACATACAGCGCGACCTGATCCGTGCAGACGTTGAGGTATCTCTTGTAAAGGATCTGACAGAGACCATAGAGAACAAGGCGTTGAAGGAGGACCTTCCATCAAGCATAACCAGAAAGGAGCATGTCCTTAATATTGTCTACGAGGAACTGGCAGGGATACTTGGTGGGGAGAAACCCGATATAACCGCCGAACCCAAGAGGATACTTCTACTGGGACTACACGGAGTTGGAAAGACCACTACTGCCGCAAAGATAGCGGAGTTCTACAGGAAGCGCGGACTGAAGACCGGTCTTATAGCAGCTGACATTCACAGGCCTGCAGCATACGAACAGCTTAAGACCAATGCTGAAAAGGCTGACGCAGATTTCTACGGAGATCCGGATGCTGAAAGCGCAGAAAAGGTTGTAAAGAAAGGAATGAAAGAACTTTCTGAATGCGATGTGGTTATAGTAGATTCTGCTGGGAGAGATTCCATGAACTCGGAGCTTGAACAGGAACTGAGGAGTATAGAGCAGGCCTTCAAACCTGATGAAAAAATACTTGTCGTTCCTGCAGACATAGGCCAGTCCGCAAAGGAACATGCGGAACAGTTTGAGAACGCTGTAGGAGTAGACGGTGTGGCGGTATCCAAGATGGATTCGACAGCCAAGGGGGGAGGAGCACTTACCAGCTGTTACACAACAGGTGCGGAAGTTTGGTTCATAGGTACAGGTGAGAAGGTCGATGATATAGAGGTATACGATCCGGAGGACTTTGTCTCGGAGCTTCTGGGTGTTCCCGACCTATCCTCCATACTTGAAGAGGCAAGAGAAGCCTTCGATGAGGAGGACGCCAAGAAGCTTATGGAGGGGGACTTCACACTCAAGGACTTCTACGAGCAGATGGACCAGGTATCATCAATGGGATCTATGGAAAAGATGCTGGATATGCTTCCCTTCGGAGATAAGCTACCTGACAACGCCCTGGACATGGCAGAGGGACAAGTGGAGAAATACAGGCATATAATAGACTCGATGACTGAGGAGGAGATGAACGACCCCAAAATTATAGGCTCCTCCAGGGCGGAGAGGATAGCAAAAGGCTCTGGCACCTCAAGACAGGACGTAAGGCAGATGATAAAGCAGTACCGCCAAGCAAAGAACATGATGGATAAGTTCTCTGGAAGGAATATGGAGGGGAAGATGAAGCAGATGATGAAGAAGATGGGGATGGGCTGACCCCCGTAAATGATTTAATGATCCAACTCTATACTTTCCTTTTAAGATGGCTACATTTCCTCTTCAACTGATATCCCTAGCTCTTCTCTTCCTAGTCCTGCTGATCGCAGCACTTTACATGGGCCTAGAGGCCTACGGATTGTACGGCGGGAAGCTGGGTAAATTCATCCTTATGTCCCTATCAGGATACCTTATAGTAGCTGTGTTTGCAGCTAGCTTCGCCTTGGAGGTTACAGGGGTCACAGTATACAGTGCATCATTTAAATACGGGTATGACACATTCAACCAGTTAACATATATGCTAGGGTTTGGATTAGCCTTCTACGGGCTCTACGGTATTAGAGAGTTCGTTGAGAGGAAGGAGGGGGGTGAATAGGATCATGTTGGGGCTGCCTACACTCAATCTGGCGCTCTCCCTTTCTGTATACATGATCCTCTTAGCTACTATATACAACGGCTACAAGGCATATACAACCCTCGGAGGTCAGATAGGCAAGGCCCTAGGAATTTTTGGTCTAGGATTCATATCTTACTTTATAGGCCACACAGGGTCTATGGCTCTGAGACTCTTTAATGATTTCGGCCTAAATATCCCTCACTTCAGTGTTCTTAACACCCTCTACTGGGAGTTCTCTTTCATGAGTCTGGGTTCTGCTGCAAGCATATATGGATTTTATCTCCTTACCGAAGAAATTTAACTGATCGAGATAAAATACTTCTTAAGTCTACAGGGTGAGAGTTATGGGAAAGTTTGATGACCTAATAAACAAGAAGAAGCAGGATTACTACATAGACCTTATAGAGCGGCTGGTGGACGATCAGAAGGACTTTCTAGGAGATGAGGTTGCTCTCAAACAGGCAAGAAAAGCTCCTCTAAGGATAGACTCTCAGGGAAATGTTGAGGGGTTTTACGGTACCGGAGAGGCAGCTCTGGAGACTCTTAGGAGCTACACGGAAAACCAGGAATTCTATTTGAACGCTATAAAGCTAATAATTGACCGTTTTAAGGAGTTTGCAGGGAAGAAGATAGCTTTGATAGCTGCAAGACAGTCTCCTCTGGAGGTAGGATCTGGTGGAAGGATAAAAGCGTACTATGGAACGGGGAGGAAGGCCCTTACGGTTCTTATAGGCCAGTACCGCGATCTGCTTGGACGGAACGTTGCCAATATAGAGGTAAAGAAAGCTCTTACAGATATCTCCCGGGATAACCGAGAATTAATTCCTTCCGATGTTAGACCGAGCTCCTCCTCCCGTAGTGGAATAGATTTCTTTATAGAAAGGTTAAAGGATGTCTTCAATTTCTGAGATGTCTATGAGAACTTGGCTGAGAGAGGGTAGGATGTCTTGGATTTCTTCTTTTCGTCTATATGGTAGTTTATTATAGCTCCTGGAAGTCTGGTGTTTCCCTCTACTTTGATCTTCGGCTTAAGCTTGTAGGTTATTATACGTTCCTCTCCTGGATCCATGCTTCCAAGATCCCATACAAGTTTTGTGCCTTCTTCGGTCTTCTGGATCTTCTCTGGTTTCCTTGATTCGAACTCTGGAACTAAGGATGCGATTCCGGGCACAAAGTCCTCCAGCTTAGCTCTGTTTATTACCCTTCCGGTCTGGTTCTCAACTCTTAGATGTATTGAATAGTTTTCTTCAGCAACTTTTCCGGATTTGGATATGTTGACCTTCCTGAGATGTTTGTAGATCGCCATTGACACTATGACCAGAATCAAGATCAGTATTACTGGTGGCCAGTAGTTGGTCCTATAGGATACCTCAACTGTCTCTCCTTTATCCAACTGGTCTACTACCCATACGGTGTTTCCCTCCACATTTTCGGACTTCAGATCCTTGTTCTGGAACGTTGTAAACGGATCAAGATACCACGGAATATTTTCCTCGATCTTTATATCTTCTACTGCTGTGTTACCGGTGTTCTTAACTGTGAATGTGGTCTTTGAAGTTAATAGGCCTTTAGAAACTTTTTTATTTCTCTCTGTTGAAGCCTGCTTTTTTACCTCGACTTTGGCGGTTCTCTCCATCTGTACCTCTCCATCGATTGTTCTAAGAGCGGCTCTGAGATCATATATTCCTGCCTTGCGGTTTTCAAGCCTTATGCCTGTGCTGATCCTTTCTGTCTCTCCAGATTCTATCCCAGGAACAGGGGTGGTGATACTCTTTCCATCGATTTCAAGATAGAGCTGGTACTCGTTTGCAGGTATATCTTGCTGTATAACGTTTTTAACCTGCACCTTAAGCTCTACTTTATCATTGGGGCTGTAGCTGTCCTCTAAACCCTCTAATTCTAAAAGAGCTAGACGGTTATCTCTTCTTATAGAATATGTGATGAGTTTGGAGAAGACATTTGAAGAGTTGTCAAGAGGATAGACAACTATTTCCGGACCAACATTCCCTGCGACAGCTCCTATACTTGGAGTTACGTGTAGCTGTGTAGAGGCGTTTTCGTTCTCTCCTATCCTCTGTATGGGTCTGTCCAGATAGTACCATCCTGGCCCTGAGGCTGTACCAGTATTTATATCTATTTTGAAAGATCTATCCGGACCTTTGTTGTTTATGTGTATTTTAAATAGTGCGGAATCGCCTTTTGAGGGGTTTACCTTGTCCTTCAAATTTTCTATCTCTACATGGAAGTCCTCGGCTGCGGCTGCCGTGGCTGTAAATGCAAAAAGGAGAAGAGCTATTGACAGAGCTTTTAGTCGGGTGTTATTCATCAAGTCATTATTCCTCTGCATCATATAATAAATTTTCCCCTATATACCTCAATTCGACAGGCTGTGAAAGAAGTTGAAAGAAAAAAAGAAAAAATAAGAAAGAAGGACGTGTGCTAGACTGAATTATCTCCTAGCAGCGTCAACGTCCTCTTTCTGGATTGTCTTTCTTGCAGCGTGCTTGGAGTATTCTCGTGCTCTTTCTGCTAGATCCATTGCCTGCTCTTCAACTTCATCTCGCAGGGCTTCAGCAGCATCGTCAGATACTCTTTCTCCGCCGGCACGCTTCAGAATTCTCTTCAAAGGTGCAAGTGGTAGTTCTGCCATTGTTGAATTCACCTATAAACAAACTTGTTATAGAGGTTTATAAAGCTTTGGAGTGATCCTGTGGCTTTAAGAGCCTATGACAGCATATCTAGTTGTGACTTCAACCTTCTAATATTCTCATCCATTTCTCTCTTATGTTCTTCGAATTCAGTTCTTCCAAGCTTCCCGATAACCTCTGTCTCGAGCTTATCCATTTGTTCATAGAGTTTATGCAGTTTCTGCTGCATCCTCCCGTAGGTAGTGAGCCGGTCTCGAACTTCCTTTATGCCTTGTTTCAGGTCTTTCAACAGACCTTCCTCTTTTTCCAGGCGTGGCACATACTTTTTGTTTACCTTCATTTCCAGATCCTTCTGTCTACGCCTTATAGCGCTCACCGAACGCCTCATAGATTTTTCAAACTCTTCGACCATCTTTTCCAGATGGATGAGGTTTTTTGGATCTGAACTGCCGAGCAATGAGTCCATTTTACTTCCTACCTCATCTAGCTTGTCCCTGAGCTTTGATAACTTAGACTCTACCTGATTCATGCGATCCTCTAGCCCATGTATCCTTTTTTCCATCTCCTTCTTAGACTCCGCATCATTTGAATCCGACATCTCTCTTTAGTTATTTGAATCCCTGGCATAAAAAATCTTCCAGCCGGTCGAAACAAATAAGGCAGTTCATGGGCAATCTTAATGCATGGAAACCACCGGGGTCTTACTTGATGCGGACTACGTCATAGAAGACGATAGACCTGCTATAAGGCTGTTCATAAGCTCTGAAGATCCTATAATGGCGCGCTTTGAGGATTTCTTGCCGTATTTCTATATTGTGCCTGCTGAAAACTCAAAGGAGAGTATTATTGAGCGACTTGAAGGCTTTAAAACGGAGGAAAGTGGATCGAGAGTCCTTGATGTCGAGGAGAAAAAGATGAAAGACTCAAATGTGGAGGTCGATACCCTGAAGGTTATTGTAGAGGTTCCTCCTGATGTACCGAAGGTCAAGGATGTTGTCAAGGAATGGGAGGGGGTGGAACAGGTCAGAGAGTTCGACATACCCTTCTACAAGAGATTCCTGATTGACAAGGGCCTCAAGCCGGGTTCCAAGATAGAAGTAAAAGGGAATAGGATAGAAAACCCGGAATTTAACGGAAAGGTGATTGATGCAGAATCCGTTAAGCAGAAGGACTCTAGAGCCCTATTTGAAGGTGAAATGCTGGCCTTTGATCTTGAAGTCTATCAGGACAGTATAATAATGTGCAGTTTCTATTCCGATAAATTCTCTAAGGTTCTTGTAAGCGGTTCTGAAGAAATTAAGAAGGACTATGTTGAGACGGTCAGCGGCGAGAAGGAGCTTCTCCAGAGGATGATGGAGATAGTTGAGGAGAGAGATCCCGATGTGATTCTTGGCTACAACACCGACGAATTCGACTTCGATGTGTTAAGGGAAAGATCACAGGAACACAATCTGGAGCTGAAACTTGGCAGGCTGGACGAGAAGATGAAATTCCAGCGGAGAGGACGTTTCTCAGCTGCAAAACTTAAAGGAAGAGCCCATCTGGATCTTTATGCTTTTGTGGAGACTGTGATTGCTAGAACACTTGATTCGGAAACTTTATCCTTGGATGCGGTAGCTGAAGAACTTTTAGGAGAAAACAAGGAGGACATGAGGTGGGAGGATATAAAAAAAGCCTGGAGGGAAAGGAAAGATCTCGACCTGCTTGCTTCATATGCCCTGAAGGACTCTGAGCTTGCATATAAACTTGGAGATATGCTTGTGCCGCAGATATTCTCCCTTTCAAGACTTACAGGTCTTGTGCCGTTCGATACCTGTAGGACATCATACGGCCAGCTAGTGGAGAACTTCCTGATAAGAAAAGCACATAAGAGAAACATACTGGTTCCGAACAGGCCGATAAACCCTCAGATAGCTGATAGGAGAAGGCAAGGCGCATACTCCGGGGGATTTGTCTACGAGCCCGAGGAAGGCCTGCACGAGAACATCGCTCTGTTCGACTTCAGGAGCCTGTATCCCACCATAATTGTATCACACAATATATCTCCCGACACACTTGATATAGAGGGATGCGAGGAGGACTTTATTGTAGATATCGACGAAGCAACTTCATACAGCTTCTGTCGGGACAGCCCTGGATTTATACCTGATATACTGGAGGGCCTCGTCTCAGAGAGATACGACATAAAGGAGAGGTTCTCGGATCTGGATGAGGGGGGTGAGGAATACCGGAAGCTGTACCAGCGCCAGTACGGATTAAAGATACTTGCAAACTCTTTCTATGGTTATCTAGGCTATGCCTCCGCCAGATGGTATTCCCGAGAATGTGCAGAGGCCACGACATACCTTGGGAGGGACTACATCCACAGAACTATAGATAAGGCGGAGGACATGGGGTTTGAAGTTGTATACGGGGATACCGATTCTGTTATGATTAAAGGAGAGAACATCGGGGAGAAGAAGGAGGATTTCCTTCGTGAGGTCAACTCTATGCTTCCAAGGTTCATGGAGCTTGAATTAGAAGGAATGTTTGTGAGAGGTCTTTTCACCTACAAGAAGTCAGGCCAGGGAGCCAAGAAGAAATATGCGCTCCTAGGAAAGGATGGATCTGTCAAGATAACCGGTTTTGCAAAGGTCAGGAGGGACTGGTCCCGGGTCTCAAAGGAGACTCAGGAGCAGGTTATAAATCAGGTGCTCCAGAACAACGTGGAGGGCGCAGTAGAGACTGTAAAGGAGGTTATAGAGAAGCTTCGGGACAAGGAGGTGCCGATGGAGAAGCTGAAGATACACACAGGGATGAAGAAGAAACCTGAGAACTACGAGTCTACAGCACCCCATGTCGAGGCTGCAAAGGATGCGATGGAGCGCGGAGTGGATATCAGCCCTGGAGATACTATAGACTATGTGGTGACTCCGGGAGGCGGAAGCATATCTGAACGCGCAAGGATGACAAAGTTTGCTGAGGACTATGATCCGGACTACTACATCGACAACCAGGTCCTTCCAGCAGCAATCAGAGTCCTGAAGGTCTTCGGCTATACTGAAGATCAGTTGAAAGGTAAAGGAAAGCAGTCAGGGCTTGGGAGGTTTTCCTGACATTAAAATTTCTCAAAAATCGTCCAGATATTCGGCTACTTTTCTACCTTCCTCCAGTGTCGTCATGTAATTTTTACTTACTGTGTATAGGTGTTTCTCCCCACCGACCTCGTGGAGTTGTACATTGAGTTGATCCGTTTCTTTGAGAAGAGCATAGCTCTCTAAAGGAGTAAATCTTTTTATAGCTCTTACAAGAGCGCTACTAACTCCTTCCAGAGCTTGTTCCGTGATTACACTGTCCTCTTCGAGGTATCCGGGGTACAGTTCCTGGACCATTTTGTCTAAATCTTCCTGTTCAAAGTTGCCTGGTTTTACCCTCATAATGAGCTTTGGCTCGTTATCGGTTACAGGTATATTCCGAGGTTCTCGCCCTTTGTAATTGAAAATATGCCCCAAAACTTCTGATATACTGCCTTCTGGATTTTGCAAATTACTCCGGGAGGTAGCAAAGACCTTTCCCGAGGAGGACTCTATTCCCTCTATCAAATACGAACCGTCACGGTTTTCCAGAATGGTAGACAGTTCCTCTTCGACTTCTTTAATAATTACCGGCCAGAATTCTCCGGGGTTTTAGCCCGGTGATGAATGGGCC
>CAZWHR010000015.1:0-14961 GCA_964633675.1 uncultured archaeon
CCAGCTCTATGGCTGTTCTTATACCTGCTCCGCCTGTACCTATTATCAGTACCTCTGTCTCGATTTTGTTGTATTCCATTTTGAAAACCTTGCCTAATGTTTAACCTTTGGTGTGGCCGGGTTAAAATAACTGACGGTGGCTTCCGCTCACGAAACTGATTTAAGTGTGGTTCCGGACTTTGGGTACGCAGGAGAGGGAGATATTTGATGATAGCCTCGGAAGAGATAAAGCAGGACTTTCCGGTTCTGGAGGGGGAGATGAACGGAAAACGCCTTGTCTACCTGGACAGTGCCGCCACAACACCCAAGCCCCAACAGGTTATCTCGAGAATAGAACGGTTCTACCGAGAGAACAGCGCCAACCCGGGAAGAGGTATGCATGATCTATCTGAAAGGGTTGAAGAGGAGTACGGCTCCGCCAGGGAGAAGGCTGCAGGTTTTATAGGTGCCTCTGAGGAAGATACAGTCTTCACCAGTGGTTGCACTGAGTCTATAAACATGGTCGCCCGCTCCATAGATATCGCGGGAGATATAATCCTTCCTGAGATGTCCCATCACTCCAATCAGCTCCCCTGGAGGAGAAAATGTGAAAGGAGAGGATCGAGCCTAAAATATATTCCTACAGAACAAGGAGAGCTAGACTTAGAAAAGGCTAAGGAGCTTATAGACAGCGATACTGGGCTTGTAGCGGTTTCTCATATCTCCAATGTATTCGGATGCGAGAACCCTGTAAAGGCGCTCTCGGATCTGGCTCATGACAACGATGCGCTGATACTGGTTGATGGCGCCCAGTCGGTTCCTAGGAAACCTACAGATGTCAAGAAACTGGAGGTTGATTTCCTGACCTTTTCAGGCCACAAGATGTGCGGCCCTACAGGTATAGGCGGCCTTTATGGGGGGAGGGATCTATTGGAAGATATGGAACCCCCTAATTTAGGCGGAGGGATGGTCAGATCTGCCGGTAGAGGGGATTTAGAATGGGGGAATCCGCCTGAGAAGTTTGAGGCCGGAACGCAGAACGTTGGAGGTGCTGTAGGGATGACGGAAGCAATGAACTATCTAGAATCGAAAGGACGGGAGGAGACTTATAAACATGATAAGAAGCTTACAGGGAAGATGAGGGAGGCGCTATCCCAGATAAATGAGGTTGAGATCCACTCTCCTAGAGAATCCTGCATACTCTCCTTCAATATCGCAGATGTCCATCCACACGACACTGCGGAGATTCTCAACCAGGAAGGGGTTGCTGTCAGGGCTGGCCACCACTGCGCACAGCTACAGATGGAAGAACTGGGAATACCTGGGACTGTAAGAGCCTCGCCTTATATATACAACACAGGGGAGGATGTCAAGTTGCTTGTAGATGCGGTAGAGAAGGCTGTGGAGGTGTTCGGGGTTGAGTGAGATCTACGGGGACCGGATAATAGAGCTTTACAGGAACCCCTTAAACGAGGGAGAGCTTGAGGATGCAGAAGTCTTCAGCGCTGAGAACCCGAAATGCGGGGATAAGACCAAGATATACCTGGAGATAGAGGATGAAGAAATCAGCGATGTGAAGCATGAGACCAAGGGATGTGCCATCTGCAAGGCCTATGTATCGCTCTTCTCCGAGGAGATAAAAGGGAGGACGATTAAGTATGCAAGAGATCTAGAAAGTGAGGACGTTCTGAATCTGCTTGATGCGGAGATACCTGAGAGACGGGTCAAATGCGCTACTCTTAGTTTAAGAGCAATAGAAGATCTATAAACTGTTCATTTCAGAAGAACTCTCTTCTGCTTGCCGTGAAGCTTTAAAAGTATCTTTCCATCTATAGTTCTCTATGTCAGGAAGGAAAGAGGAGGACTCGATGGGAGAGGTCGAGGTTCCGGAGGATGCTTACTATGGAGCTTTCACTGTACGGGCGCTGGAAAACTTCCAGATAACTCCTGAAGACTTACACACTGAATTCTACCGTTCATTCGGGCGGATAAAGAAGGCTGCCGCACAGGTCAACATGGAGAACGGAGACCTAGACCAAGAAAAGGCTGAAGCAATCATTGAGGCCTCCGAAGAGCTTGAAGCAGGAGAGTTTGACAACGAGTTTGTCCTGGATCAGATACAGGCGGGCGCAGGAACACCCTTCCATATGAACGCCAACGAGATAATAGCCAACCGCGCCACGGAGATCCTCGGAGGAGAAAAAGGAGAATACAGGGTGCATCCGAACGACCATGTGAATATGGGGCAGAGCTCCAACAATGTAGTTCCCACCGCTGTAAGGCTTGCATCTCTTGAACTTGCGGAAAAACTGCTTGAAGAGATCAAAGAACTGGAGAAAGCCTTGGAAGAGAAGTCAGAAGAATTTAAAGATATAGTAAAGGTGGGTCGGACCCATCTACAGGATGCAGTACCTATAAAGCTAGGTCAGGAGTTCAAAGCATATTCTGAGATGTGCAGAAAGGCCCGCAAAAGGATATATAAGGCAAAAAAAGAACTGAAAGAGATAGGTCTGGGAGGGAACGCAATAGGAACAGGTATAAACACCAGACCTGATTTTAGAGAGGAAATGGCCTCGAAGCTTTCTGACGTTACCGGTCGAGATCTGAAACCATCGAAGAATTCTATAAATACTACACAGTTCCTCTCTCCCTTTGAGAGCTTCTCCAGCTCTGTAAGGACCGCAGCATCGGACATGATAAAGCTGTCTGACGACCTGATGCTCCTGAGCTCCGGGCCTGTCGCAGGGATAGGGGAGATAGAACTGCCTGAGGTTGAACCCGGTAGCTCCATAATGCCCGGAAAGGTCAACCCCTCGATAGTCGAGGCCTTCAAAATGGCATGTATACAGGTCAAGTCAGACGACAGCGCTGTAAGCAGCTGTGTAGAACACGGAGACCTAGATATGAATGTCATGACTCCTCTCATAGCTAGGAACCTCTTCGAGATGCTGAAGATACTCTCAAATGCGGTGGAGGTGCTCAGGGAAAAGTGTATCGAAGGAATAAGGGCTGACGAAGAGAGGATAAAGGGGCTTATGGAGGGAAGCACCGCTCCTGCAACCGCTCTCAGCCCATACATAGGATACCACAGAACTGCAGAGGTGGTGAAGAAGGCGCTATCCAGTGAAAGATCCATAAGAGGTACAGTAGTCGATGAGGGGATACTGACCGAAGAGGAGGCAGAAAAGGTTCTCGACCCGGAGAGGATGACAGAACCCTCTGGTATCAACCAGAAACTGAAGGAAAAAATACAGGACAGGCTTGAAGAGTGATATAGATGGATGAAGAGATAAAGGAGAAATACATAGAGGCTGGAAAGATAGCGAAGAAGGCAAGAGATGCAGCAGAGGAGATGTCGAAACCTGGTGTAGATCTGAGAGATATAGCTGATAGGGCTGAAGGGATAGTTAGAGATGAAGGCGCCAAACCTGCATTCCCTGTAAACCTCTCGATCAACGAGGAGGCAGCCCACTACACTCCTGGAAGAGACACCGAAAGAGAACTCTCGAAAGGAGATGTGCTCAAGATAGATGTAGGGGCGCATATAGACGGATATATAGCTGATACCGCTGTAACGGTCGACCTTGGAGACCACTCAGATCTGAAGAAGGCAGTATCCGATGCCCTGGAGGCAGCACTGGACATGGCAGAAGCCGGAACTAACCTTGGAAAGATAGGAGATACAATCCAGGAGAAGATAGAGGCCAGGGGGCTGAAACCCATAAGGAACCTTGGAGGCCACGGCCTGGATCAGCACACACAACATTCAGGTGAGAGGATACCTAACATCGAGACCTCGACCGATACAGTGCTTGAGGCAGGAAATGCCTATGCTATAGAGCCCTTTGCAACCGATGGCGCTGGAAAGGTAGTAGAAGGCGGAGAAGGACATATATACAAGTACGAGGGAGGAAATACCCGGGACAGAACCGCAAGGAAAGTCCTGAAGAAGGTGAAGAAGGAGTACAAGACCCTGCCGTTCACCTCCAGATGGTTCGATATATCTCCTGGGAGGCTGAAATTAGCTTTCAGAAACCTCACCCGCTCAGGGATCCTCCACGACTATGATATCCTGAGAGAACAGGACAAAGGAACCGTCAGTCAGAAGGAGCACACTATAGTAGTTCTGGAGGGTGAGACTATAGTTACAACCCGATAAATCTCTTGGGTCCTTTTTGGACTTAGCCGAAGTAGTCTGGTGCTCCGCCGCCTCCGGACTTCTCGAACTGTTCTACTTTCTCCTCGAACTGCTGGACGTCTTCGTCCTCTGCAGATGCTGTTGATTCCTCCATAGCATTCTCAAAGTCCTCCATGGTGACCTCGTCCGACTCCAGATCCTTCCTTAGCGCGTTCATACCTGCCTCCCTGCAGAGATGCGCTATGTCCGATCCTACAAAGTTCTCTGTCTCCGAGGCAATTTTATCCAGGTCTACATCCTCTGCAAGAGGCATGTCCTTTGTATGGATCTCAAGTATCTTTTTCCTTGCCTCCTTGTTAGGGACAGGAACATACATGTGCCTGTCCAGCCTTCCAGGCCTCAGAACTGCGGGATCGATTATGTCCGGCCTGTTTGTAGCTGCTATAACTATAACTCCTTCGAGACTCTCTATACCGTCAAGCTCTGTAAGTAGCTGGTTCACGACCCTGTCGCTTGAACCAGAGTCTGCAGAACCTCCTCTCTTTGGGGCTATTGAATCTATCTCATCTATGAACAGTATACATGGTGCTACCTGCCTTGCCTTGGAGAACATCTTCCTTATCGCCTTTTCAGATTCTCCAACCCACTTGTTGAATATCTCAGGGCCTTTGATAGAGATAAAGTTGGCGTTTGTTTCGTTTGCAACTGCTTTCGCCAGCAGAGTCTTTCCTGTACCTGGAAGTCCGTAGAGAAGCAGTCCCTTTGGCACATCTATACCCATCTTCTTGAAGGACTCCGGGTTCTTCAGAGGCCATTCCACCATCTCTTTCAGCCGGTCTTCTATCTCGTCAAGACCTCCGACATCGTCCCACGAGACTTTAGGTGTCTGGACGAGAACTTCTCTCATGGCTGAAGGCTCTACCAGCCTCACACCGTTCTTCATATCGTCCATTGACACTATAAGGTTGTCCAGGAGCTCCTCGTTAAGCTCGTCATCTTCCAGATCTATACCTGGCAGTACACGCCTCAAGGTTGTCATAGCTGCTTCCTTGCAGACCGCCTCAACATCAGCACCTACATATCCGTGTGTGATATCTGCAAGTTCATCAAGGTCTACATCGTCCTCGAGAGGCATGTTCCTTGTATGGATCTGGAAGATCTCCTTCCTTCCGTCTCTATCTGGCACACCGATCTCTATCTCCCTGTCAAACCTTCCAGGCCTTCTAAGAGCTTCATCTATATCATCCGGCCTGTTTGTAGCTGCTATAACTATGACGTTCTCTCTAGCCTCCAACCCATCCATTAGGGACAGGAGCTGAGATACTACTCTTCTCTCCACTTCTCCCTGTCCGTCACCTCTCTTTGGAGCAAGAGAATCCAGTTCGTCTATGAATATTATGGCGGGGGAGTTCTCCTTGGCCTCTTCAAATATCTCTCTGAGTTTTTTCTCTGACTCTCCGTAGAACTTGGACATTACTTCCGGTCCTTTTATAGAGCTGAAATGCGCGTCAGCCTCGTTTGCGACTGCTTTTGCTATAAGCGTCTTTCCTGTGCCTGGAGGCCCTCTAAGTAGAACTCCTGAAGGCGCATCGATACCTAGCTGTTTGAATACCTCAGGATGTTTGAGCGGAAGCTCTATCATCTCCCTGACTTTCTGTATCTCGCTGTCAAGACCTCCTATGTCCTCGTATGTTACCTCGGGGACTACAGGTCTCTCCTCTTCGGTAGATTCTGCGGCTTGCTGCTTTACTTCTATCTCTGTGTCCTTCCCTATAATTACAGGTCCTTCGGGCTGGGTGGAGGCAACCATCAGTTTCGTATCTCCAAAGAAATCATCCATATCAAAAATGTCGGCGAAGAAACTTCTTCTTTTTTTCCTTCCACTTCTGAGAGTTATTATGTCTTTACGAGTTACAGGACGTCCTAGTATTCTTTTCTTGAACTCAGCAGGGTTTGAGACCTGTATTATCACCCCTGCCTCTGCAGGCGCCAGCACAACCTTTTCGGCTTCTTCCTCCTCAGCCCTTGATACTTCTACTTTTTCTCCAAGACTTGTACCTGCGTTTTTCCTTATGTAGCCGTCCATTCTGATGATCCCCATACCTACATCCTGTGGAAGACTTCTATCAACTCTAGCAGCGGTATATCTGTTACCTTCAATATTTACAACGTCATCTTCTCTTATACCCAGCTCTTTCATTACCTGGGAGTCTATGCGAACTCTTCCAGTACCTATATCCTTTTGGCGCGTGGCAGGTATCTCTCCCACTCTGAGTTTGACCTTGTCTCCGTTTCCCTCGTCTTTGTCTGATTCTGGCATTTTATATCGGGAAGGATTTGAGATGATGCAGCACAGGTGCTGCCAGTTTGTTAAAATAGTGTTCGAGACAAAACATTTAATAAATGTTGGTGGGTCTTTCGGTTGAGGCCCTTCGGGTTGAACAACTCCAACTGATAAAAGGTTTATTGAGAAAAAGGAGACTGTAATGGAGGAAGAGATAACAGAGCCGGGAAGGCTGGAACTTGGATGCGAGCCTCTTGACGATCTTCTGAACGGTGGTATAGAGGAGGGAGCAATAACGAATGTCTATGGAAAGTCGGGGACGGGAAAGACCAACTTCTGCGTCCAGGCAACTGCCAGGTGCCTACAGAAAGGAGGTAAAGCAGTATTCATGGATACTGAGGGAGGATTCTCGGCGGAGAGGTTTCTGCAGATAATAGACGATAAATCTCTGCTCGATAACCTGTTTATGATCGAGCCGACAACCTTTGAGGAGCAGCAGGATGCCTTTGAGAAGCTTGAAGAGGTAGCAGAGCAGGAGGATCTGGATCTTGTGGTTGTTGACTCTCTTGTAGCGCTTTACCGTCTGAAACTTCAGAACGATGATGCGCCCGAGATAAACCAGGAATTCTCAAGGCAGCTATCAGTGCTTTCAAAGATAGCGAGACAGAAAGACATACCGGTTCTTGTAACAAACCAGGTCTACTCCCAGTTCGACTCGGATGAGGTCGAACTAGTAGGGCGTGACATACCTACCTACTGGTCCAAATGTCTCCTAAAGCTGGAGAAGATCAGCTCCAATTACAGGAAGGCTGTGCTGAAGAAACACCGCTCGAGACCTGAGGACATAGAGACCAGATTCTCAATAACAAGTTCGGGTCTAGAGTCCAACCAAGAGAACGAGGTCGACCTGTTCTAAAATTCTAGAAGACCATAACTTCTTTCCCTAGTCCCAGTCATCTTTTGTAGGACATTCGGGATCTATACACATGTAATAGGGTTTTTTACCCTTTCTAGATACCTTGATACGCGGTTTACCGCATTCATTACATTCATTCTTTAATCCCTTGATATAACCGTTTCTTGGGAGAGGATAACTGTTTTCACAGTCCGGATAGTTTGTGCAACCAGCAAAACGACTATTATTAGTCTTTATAATTTTCAGAGTGCCGCTACACTCTTCACAGGGGCCTAGCTCCCTTTCTTTCTCTCTAGTTCTATCCACAGCATCTATAAGAGTTTTCCCTATCTCGTCTTCATGCTCTTTGAACTTTTCAAGCATATCTTTTAGAGCTCCCTTCACATTCTTTAAAACCTCTTCTCTGGAGGTATCTCCGTTCCTTATTTGTTCCATCTCATTTTCAAACTTTCTCGTGAGCTCCTCGGAGAGTATGTCGGAACAGTGGCTCTCCAACGCTTCTACCACAGCCATACCAAGATCCGTGACCTCTATGGGTTTATTCTTGATGTACTTCCGGTTGTAGAGAGAATCAATTATTGAGGCTCTCGTAGCCTTGGTTCCGAGACCTTTTTTCTCAAGCTCTGATACCAGAGAGCTCTGCGTATATCTTTTAGGTGGCTGGGTCTCTTTTTCGGTTTTCTCAAGTTTATCAACCTCAATAGTCTCGTTCAGATCGAGCTCAGGCAGCTCCACATTCTTTGGGTTCATGTAGGGGTCGTAGAGATCGTACCAGTTCCTCTTTAATGTTCTCTTTCCTTTGGCGCTGAACTTCTCTTCCTCTATCTTCAGCTCTATCTTCAGGCTCTGCCTTACAGCAGCCTTACCGAACGTGGCAAAGAACCTCTTCACAATAATATCGTAGAGCTTTCTCTCTTGCTTTGAAAGTTTCTTTCCGGGATTTAGGCCTGTTGGATGGATAGCGGGGTGTGCTTTGTCCTTCTTCTTTCCATTATTTGGATTTATGCTATCTTTGCCTAGAACCTTCTCCGCCTTCTCCTCGTATTTGTCCTGGTTCTTCAGCTTCTTGAGTATGCCCTTGTAGCCTATGCTGGTGGGAAGCCTCTGGGAACTGGTTCTGGGATAGCTTATAAGGCTGTTCTCGTAAAGATTGTGCGCTAGCTGCTGCGTCCTCTTAGGAGATATACCCAGCTTCGAGTATGCCTCCTTCTGTAGATCTGTAAGGTTGAAAGGATTTGGTGGATAATGCTTGTACTTGTTCCTGTCGATAGAAGATACGTTTGCGTTCTTATCTCTACAGTTTGAAAGGGTGGTATCAACCTCTCCCTCTTCCCAGAACTTTCCCTCCACATGCTGTGCTTCAAGCCCGTTTGTATGTAAATATAGCTCCCAATAGGGCTCTGGCTCGAACTCCTGTATCTTCTTCTCCTTCTTTGCAGCTATCCTTAGCGCAGGCCCCTGGACTCTACCGGTTGAGAGGCTTTGATATCTGTCCTGGTTCTTTACGGCAAGCATCAAAGCTCTTGAAAGGTTTATGCCGTAGTACCAGTCCATGATATGTCTTGTAAGGCCTGCTTCGGTCTGTCCTCTGTCAAAATCCTGCAGATCATCGAACGCTTTCCTGAGCTCGCTTTTTGTAAGAGTTGAGAACTTCATCCTCTCTATGTTGTCTTCAGAACCGTTGCAGGCCAGCCTTATAGCGTTGAAACCTATCGTGGAGCCTTCTATATCGAAGTCGCATCCGTTTATGAAATGATCTGCTTCCTCTCCGACCTTTTTCAGGTTTCTGACATACTTCTTCATGTAGTCCGCGGAGTCGTCATCCTTATAGGCGGGAACCCATTCGACATCAAACACAGGATAGTTCCATCCCTCGCTCTTCTGCTGAAGGTTAAAGATGTGGCCTACAGCAGGCGCTACAACCACGTCACCCTTGTCGGTCTCGATCCTGTAGTTCTTGACCCCGTGGTTCTTCTCCACAGAATAACCTCCTATCGCCTGTGCTATCTTGGAAGCGACCTTTGGCTTCTCCGCCACCAGAAGTGTAGTTCCCATACTAGACCCTTTATCAGTTAGAAAGTTTTAAAAGAGGGAGAGGTACTTTACAGAGGCATTAGATCTCAGAGATATTACTCTTCTTCCGCTTCATCTGAAGGTTTCTGAGGCTCTATATACTGTTGCCCGTTCATGTAGCTCTGGAGAACTTCCGGAATTTTGACCCTGCCGTCCTCTAGCTGGTTCTGCTCCAGGATGGCGCACATCGTCCTCTGCGTAGCGACTGCAGTTGAGTTGAGAGTATGGACTGTCGGATTGTCGTTCTCCTGATCACGCATCCTCACCTTCAGCTTCCTTGCTTGGTAGCTTGTGCAGTTGCTGCAGGAGACTAGTTCTCTGTATTTGTTTTGTGCGGGGAACCAGGCCTCAAGATCGTACTTCTTGGCTGCATTGTCGTTCATATCTCCTGTACACACGTTCACTATCCTGTAATGTAGGTTTAGATCTTGGAAAACCTCCTTGACGTTCTCCAGCAGTTCCTCGTATATCTCCCAGCTGTTCTCCGGCCTTGCAAATATATACTGTTCAACCTTTTCGAACTGGTGAACTCTGAAGATGCCTTTGGTGTCCTTTCCATGGCTTCCTGCTTCCTGTCTGAAGTTTGTGGATATTCCTGTGTATCTAAGAGGAAGTTCGGAAGGCTCTAGTATCTCGTCAAAATGGTAGGCGGCTAAGGTCTGCTCTGATGTAGCTATCAGATGCCATTCCTCGCTCTCTATGGTATATAGCTGTTCTTCAAAATCCTCTAGCTCGGCTGCGGCACTCATTGCCTCGTGTCCCAAAATGTATGGTGTCTGCATAGGGGTGAAGTCCTTCTCCATCATCTTCTCCAGAGCCCATTTCTGCAATGAAAGATTCAGAAGCACCAGGTCGTTCTTGAGGTAGTAGAAACGCGAGCCAGTAACTTCTGCAGCCTTGTCCGTATCAGCCATATCCAGTTGTTTAACTATATCGGCGTGAGGGACGACCTCGAAGTCCTTGTTGGGCTTTTCACCCCAGGTACTGACCTTTTTGTTGTCTTCTTCGTCCTCGCCCTTAGGAACAGACTCGTGCAGTATGTTGCCTATCTGATATCTTAGTTCGTCCCTTTCTTCTTTTAACTCTTTCTGCTTTTTCTCAAGCGCATCTATCTCTTCGTTTACTTCTTGCATCCGCTCTATTTTATCTTTAGCATCTTTTCCCTCGGATTTAAGCTCCGCTATCTCTTCGGAAACGATATTTCTTTCATGTCTAAGTTCGTCTGCTCTCTGCAGGGTCTTTCTCCACTTTTTGTCCAGTTCTATGACTCTGTCGACTCTTTCCGGATCCTTGTCTCTCCGCCTCTCCGACTTCTTGATCTCCTCTGGCTCTTCTCTGAACTTCTCTATTGATAGCATCTCGATTACCTCTTGCGGTTGAAAGATAGTCTTGTCGTAGAAGATTTTTAAATCCCGAACACTTTCATATTTCAGTCCTCCTATTTCAGTCCATGAACTCCCTCATTCTCCTCATACCTTCTTTTATCTCTTTCTTTGAGACTGTTCCGAAGCAGATTCTTACATTATTCCTGCTGTCTCTTCCGCTAGGCTCTCCCGGAACTACAGATACACCTGCATGGTCTAGCAGTTCTTTGGAGAACTTCCAGGAGTCTCTTTCTACGTCAGGGAAGATATAGATTGCGCCCTCAGGGTTCACGTATTTTATACCTATGTCATCCAGCTCCTCTTGAATTAACTTCTTTCTCTCACTGTAGGTCTGCCTCATAATCTCTATGTAGTCTTTAGAGTTTTTCAGTCCTTCCAAAGCCGCATACTGGCCTACAAAGTTTGGGCATGCGGTGGTGGAGCGATTGAGCTTTCCTAGTTCATGTATGAGTTCCTTGCTCTTCGTGGCCACCCAACCAATCCTCCAGCCTGTCATCGCGAAGTTCTTGGACATTGAATTTATTATCAGGCTCCTTTTCGGAGCAACCTCTGCCACTGAAACATGTTCTCTTCCATATGTAAGTCTGTCGTAAACTTCATCTCCTATTATCCACAGGTCGTTCTCCCTTGCTATTTCAGCTAACTCATCTATCTCTTCTCTGCTGTAGATTCTTCCGGTAGGATTCTCCGGGCTGTTTATGACTATAGCCTTTGTTCTGTTGTCTATCTTCGACCTGATGGCCTCTGCGTTTATCTCTCCATCTTTGATGAATGGAACCTGCCTGAGTTCTGAGGTGGATGATTTCGATATAAGGGAATAGACTGGCCAGCATGGATCGCTGAAGACGATGTTATCTCCAGAGTTGCATAGCGTGGAGAACACGCAGTATAATGCTCCTATACCGCCCGTAGTTATCATCACGTTTTCCTTGTTGTACTTGGCCTTGTGGGATTCAAAGTCAGCTGCTTCCTGTCTTAAATCTTCTATACCCCATAGGGAGGTGTATGTTATCTTCTCCTCGTTTATTACTTCTCTTGCTGCCTTTTTGACGTTTTCAGGAGTGTCAAAGCTGGGCTGCCCGATGTCAAACCTTACAATATCTTCCTTCTTCCCTGCTTCTTCTGATATCTCCCTTACAGAATAGTTTCCTTCCTTCACTGACTTTCGTATATCTCTCATCTAGACCATAAACAATTTGTAGCTAGGGTTATAAATTCCTTTCATCCATGAGATTTTCGTTCCCGGAAGGTCTTAGACCACCTACAGTAGAGGAGAGGGAGAAGTTCTACAGGGAGGAATTCGATATGCAGAACGTCAAGGATCTCTACTACAAATGGAACAGTCCGATCTTTGCTGTGGATGTGGGGACGGAGACAACCAGATACAAGCCTCGGTTCAAGAAGTACAAGGGCAAACTGGTTTTCATAAGAGACTACAACGACCTGAAGCAGCTAAAGAACAAGTTAGAGCGCTACGCCCCTGAAGACCTCTACTACGACCACAGGGTATATAGAGATACTGAAGGCAAGCCTACCGATGAGGATATTAAGGCCAGCCAATTAGTGTTTGACCTAGATCCTGAACTAGTGGACTGCAAGTCCTGTGAGAGAACAAGGAGACACATGGAGGACAACAGCGCTGCTTCATACGCCTTCTGCGAGGACTGCTTCATAGAGACCGCGGAGGATACTGCAAAGCTCCAGGTTTTCCTCTCGAAACATTTCGTCTCTCTTAGCTCCTATTTCTCTGGTAGAGGATTCCACATCCATGTGAGAGACGAGAAAGGCTTCCGGATGTCTATAGAAGACAAGAGGAAGCTGGCGGAAAAGTTGCGGGAGCGCTTCCCAGTAGACGTGAAGATAACAGCGGTAGATAAAGGTCTTCTAAGACTTCCAGGAAGTCTTCATGGCCTTACAGGCAGGAAGGTGATCCCTGTATCTATAAAGCATCTGCAGAATCCGCTTGAAATCCTCCATAAGAAGAGTCTTCCGGAGAGCTTCTGAGAAATACCTTTTTAGAGAGTAAATAAAGGGAAAAAAGAACTAGAGAAACCTGAATCTTGTTCACTCAACCTCTATCTCCTTGCCTTTCTTCTTTTTCTCTTTGTCCATCTCTACCTTGAGAACTCCGTTCTTGTAGCTTGCCTCTGCTGACTCTGGATCTACATAGGAGGGAAGTCTGAGGCTTCTGGAATAGTTCTTTGCCCTTCTCTCTTGTCTGATGTAGTTATCACTTCTCTCCTTCTTCTCCTGTTTGGTCTCTGCGGAAATCTGTAGCTTGCTGCAATTTGTCCTGACCTTTATGTTTTCTTTCTCTACTCCTGGCATGTCCGCTGTGACTATTAGCTTGTCCTCCGTCTCGCGAACATTAAGAGGGAGTCTGGAGGCGCCGATAGTTTCTAATCCTGGTTCAAACTCGTCTGAGAAGTCATCCAGAAGTTTGTTCATCCTCTCGTAGATCTCGTGGAAGGGGCCGTTTCTCTTCTTCATCTAGACCACCTCCATTCCTAATTTTACTGTCGGAACTGGTTTAAATTTTTTGCGGTCTCCGGAGGAAAGACTGTCCTTTTTTTTTGGTTGGTTCTGTCTGTACTCGTAGAAGAGTTAAAAACATAGGCACCCAAAATTTGCAATATGACAGAAAAAGCCGAACTCCGGTCTGTCCATGATATAACTCCTAGGGTCAAACAGTTCCAGCTTGAGCTGGAAAGTTCTAAGTGGGACTTCAAGCCAGGTCAGCACACAGTCATACACTTTGAGGGCGATGATGGAGAGGAGGTCAAACGGCCCTATACGCCTACAGATCTACCGGGTACGGAGAAATTCGTGCTGGCGATAAAGAGATACGAGGACGGAACCGCTTCCACCTATATGCATAACCGGGAGAAGGGAGACCTCATAGATGTGGAGGAGCCGAGCGGAAACCTCTACCTAAGAGACACGGATCAAGATGTAGTGTTCATCTCTACTGGAACAGGGATAACTCCCATGGTTGCAATGTTGAAGCAGTACCTGAAGGAAGGGACAGGCAATATCTGGTTCTTCTTCGGGGAGAGAACTC
Source organism: uncultured archaeon (assembly GCA_964633675.1). Taxonomy (GTDB): domain Archaea; phylum Nanohalarchaeota; class Nanosalinia; order Nanosalinales; family Nanoanaerosalinaceae; genus JAXINT01. Next base: position 13,837 of record CAZWHR010000015.1, read on the forward strand.
AGGAGGATCTTATGTACCGGGAAACTCTTGACCAGCTTGAAGCGGAGAACAAGAACCTGAAGGTCGTTTATTCTCTATCCCATGAGGACTGGGAAGGCCCTGAAGGATTCATCCAGGAACACCTCAATGAATTCCTAGGAACCTTTGAAGACAAGCATTTCTATGTCTGTGGAGTTCCACAGATGGTTGTGGACACCCTTGAACTTCTTAAGGAGAAAGGTGTCGAAGAGGAGAGAATCTTTAGTGAGGGATGGGAGGAGAATGCGGTAGGGGAGTGATCAGTCTTTGATAGAAAACATCCCTAAGATGAGCCCTAGGACAAAAGCCATTATCCCTCCTATCTGGGCCCAGTATCCGGTGGAGAGTGCGTATGCAAGCAGCCCTCCTATAACTAGAGAACCCGATATTATCGCTTCAGAGATCTTTCTACTGTCTATATCTACATGAACGTCTCCTCTCTCATCCCCCATGTGTTTCATCCCTTCCAGAGCATCGTTTATCTTTTCTGGAGCCCTATCTATAAGATCCCGGTTCTCAAGGAAGTTCATCACGAACTCCTTTACGATGTTTTGGGGCTGGTTCTGCCTTAGGACTATCTTCTCTATAAAGCTTTTTAGCTCCTTCCGGGGCTGGAATTCCGGGTATAGCTTTAGTCCCGCCCCTTCAATAGTTACCAACGCTTTCCCTGCTACAACAAACTTTGAAGGCATAAGCACTCCATTGTGGATCGCTGACCTTACTATCCTCATAAATCCTCTAGAAAAGCTTTCCTCATCTATCGCTGAATCCTCTATATCCATCAGGACGCTGTTCACATCTTTCTTAAACTGGTCCAGGTTCTCGTCCTCTAGGCGTGCTGCTATCTCGACAAGAGAGTTCACCGCTCCCTTGGCATCTAGCAGTGCAGCGTTGAGCATTGCAAGAGCTGTATATCGTCTTTCCTTTGGACTCAACTTTCCCACTATCCCAAAGTCCACGTAGTTTATGCGTCCCTCTTTATCCACGAGTATGTTTGCCGGATGTGGATCTGCATGGAAGAAGCCATCCCTCAGTATCTGTTTCAAAATACTCTTTATACCGTTCTTTGCGACCTTCTCCACGTCCAAATCCTGCTCTTTCAGGGCT
>CAZWHR010000016.1:0-1938 GCA_964633675.1 uncultured archaeon
TACTACCAGCACCAAGTGGTGTAGGTATAACTGTAGACTCAAATAGCCAAATAACTGTTTCGTGGACAGACGAAATAAACAACGGAGAATATCATATACAGATAAGCCGTGATGGTGATTCATACCAAGATCCCAGTGGTGGATATACAACTGTAGGACACAACACAACATCTTCAAGTTATACACCAAATCCAGATACAGCATATAACAGACAAGTAGGAATAGACAGCAGTTTTGAATTTAGGGTACGTTCAGAAACAGAACACACATCAAGTAGTTTTAATTACAGCAATACCAAATATACAGATCCAATACCACCACACAATGTAAGTGTTAGTAGACCAGATCCAAATACGTTAGATATAACTTTTACCCACAAAAGTGATATTGGAACTCAAGTTGATTTTTATTATAGAGAAGATACTGGTTCTGGATATGGTTCTTGGGTAAGAGTAGCCAATATAGGTGATAGCACTACATTGTCAAAAGGCAACATTTATACAAAGACTATAGATAATACAACCGATGAATTTAACAATGGTTCTTTTGGTACTGATTCAAGGATACAAGTAAAAGCAGATACATATTCTAATGGTAAAAGAAGCAAAGATGTCTATTGCGACTATGGTAACGAAAACAGAGTCTTCTTTGAAGATGATTTTGAAGACCAAGACTTAGCAGAATGGGATAGTACAACAATTAATAGTGATAGTGGTGTTGTAGACTCATCATTTGTTGATCCAGATGCTAACGACTATGACACATCACTAAATAGTGATAATAGGACACATCCAGTAAGTGGTGCAGATGAAGGATCATACTATTTATTCCTAGAAAGTGGATCACAAGTAACCAAAAATCTTGGAGATCTATCTGGTGAAAGTGACGTTATAGTTAAGTGTGCATTAGCGTCTTCAAGTCTTGATAGTTCAAGTGAAATAAACTATATAGAGTGGTATGATGGATCTAGTTGGCAGACACTAGAAACACATACATATGAACACAACCTACAAGGATGGATAGAAGTTACAGCACTAGTACCATCTTCATATCTTTCAACAGACAATCGTGTACGATTTCAAGCATATCCAAGTGGGGGTAGTGGTGACTATTATGCTGTAGATCGTGTAGTTGTAAGTGACATACTACACGAATATACTAAACCAGCAGATTCAAGTGGAATATCTCTTGACAATTCTGTAGAAGATGAAATAACAGCTAGCTGGAACGAAACACCTACATTTGAGACAGCATATAATGTAGAATACAAAGAAACATCTGATTCATCTTGGACTGACACTGGAAACAATAGTTTCTCACCACAGACAATAAGTGGACTAAAAGATGGAGAAAAATACGATGTAAGAATAAGACCATTTATAAGACAATACAGAAATGGATCACAAGACACAATATTTAATGCTGACAACTGGACATCTGACAATATAATAACAATATTACCAGCACCCACAAGTCTTTCAGTTGTTTCTGCAAGTGGTGACCAATGGACATTAAATTGGAATGATAATTCAGACAATGAAGATGGATTTAGAGTTCTATATAGTATAGATGGTGGTTCTACATATAGTAAAGATGGATCTGATCTAGGAAGTAATACTACACAATATACAACTACAGAATTATCAGATGATGTATATTTATTAAAAGTTAGGGTTTTTACAGAACATACAACAAGTGACAGTCAAACTGTAAAAGTAGTTAATGATAATTCAATAAATACAATATCTACTTCATCAATAAACACAGATGAAAAAGTTGATATTACAGCAGATGTTTCACCACAAACAATATCTATTTCATCAATAACTACAAATGAAATTGCTATTGTTTTAGCTGTTACAAGTGAATCAACTATAAATATATCATCAATAAACACAGATGAAAAAGTTGATATTACAGCAGATGTTTCACCACAAA
>CAZWHR010000016.1:2038-14821 GCA_964633675.1 uncultured archaeon
AACACAGATGAAAAAGTTGATATTACAGCAGATGTTTCACCACAAACAATATCTACTACTCCAATAAATACGAATGAGATAACTATAGCAAATATAAGTGATATAAAATCAAATATACCTATTTCTTCAATTAATACAGATGAGAGGATATTTGGTTTTAGGTCATTGGATGCTGTGTATGATGAAGAACTTGATTTATGGTGTACTGAATGGATTGAAACAAACAATTTAGGGAATGAAACAGCTATAGCTGTAAAATCGAATGTTGTAGACAACACCTTCGATATAGGTGTACATCTAGACAGTGATAATGATGGTAGACCAGAACAGAAAAGTAAGATCTATACAGTTGATTCTAGGAATCTGATAAAGGTGTTTAGAGATATAGATGGGATAGAGGGTATGTATAGAATTGTTTTCCCAAACTATAGTGGAAAAAGAAATAAAGACATATCAGATATAACTTTTGCATTAACAAACGAATAAAAACAATATATATACTTTATTTATTTTTTGATTTATGTCTGTTGAGTCTACATCTACAAAAAATAAGACTGAAACTAAGACTAATAGTAGTGGTGATAAACCACCTAAACATCTACAGAAAAAAATTAAACATGATCCACGCTATTATATGCTTAATTTTTGGAGACATCCAAATGATGCTACACGTAACTATGATTTTGAAACAGATGAAGGTAAACCACTTCTTTATTTAACAGACAAAAAAAGTCCACTTAACCCACGTAATTGGGGGAATATAAATGTGTTACTTTTTGCACGTGGATGTCTGAAAACCACTGGTCTTGTTGGGATCTCAAATTGGGTTTTAGATATGTACCCACAGACAGAGATCTCTATGACTGCACCAGTTGAAGATCAGACAAATGAGTTCTCAGATCGTTTTAAAGAAAAAGTAGAAGAAAGTGGAATAATAGAAAAAAGAGTTAAAAACAATGTAAGCCACCAAAAATTTGAGGGGAAAATAAAAGACGAAAAAGGACAAGAACACACAGTATATAGTGACCTCAAAATACGTAGTTCATATGGGGAAGGTGACAGACTACGTGGACTACACTCACATCTTGGTATAGTAGATGAATTCCAAGATGTAGATGAGGGAACATTTAGTGTTTTCTTAGAAGCTATAGACCAACAAGTACCAAGTGTTGGGTATTTTCCAGCTATCTTCATCATTGGAACTCCCAAGATGAAGACGAGTTTTTTCCATGACTTATGGAATCTTTCAGACAAAAAAACATGGAAACAAAAACAAAAAGAATGGATTGAACAAGAAGAGTCTGAAAGCTATGGGTTTGGAGACTCTGAATATACAGTAAAAGGATGGCATATAGACCAACCTAATTGTCCACTACATAATGAAGGAAGTATACAGTTCAAAAAACGCACATACAGTGAACGTAAATTCCGAAATGAAGTCTTAGCACAGTTTTATTCACCAGAAGATGATCTACTTACAGATGTAGACATAAGATCTATTGTAAACTTTGAAAATGAACCAAAGAGACGTAGATCTGAAACTGACACAACTATATCTATAGGTGTAGATTGGGGTGGTGGAAAAGGAGAAGACGCAAGTGATACAGTAATAGTTATAGGTGAAGACTATAGTGAATCAAAAGTAGATAATTATTGGGGAGAAAATATTGTTGATTTTGTTATACATGATGTTAAATTCATAGACCATGATGTAGGGAAGCGTGGAGAACTTGAGAAACTTGAAGAATTTATAATGAAATATGATGCAGACCAAGTGGTTGTAGATGAAGGGTATGGTTCAACAAGACGTGAAGACCTACAGAATGGAGATGGAACATTTAGAGGAGATGGATATGACATGGTGTATGGATGTATATATGGAAACATAAAAAACAAAGAAGAAGTTAAATGGAACGACAAAGACGACAAAAAATTCTTTACTTGTAACCGTACACACATGATTGAATCACTTGTTGAAGACATAAAACGTGGAAAAATAATGATTGAAGGTAAAGGACTAGATCTAAAGAAACCACGCACAAAAGGATCTAAACTAGAAAACCAGCTTACTGCACCATACAAAGAAAAGAAAGAAACACCAAGTGGAAAAAAGAAATTAAAGGTTATGAGTGACAGAAAAGATGATGCAATGCACTCACTTGTATATTCATGGATTGGTGCATACAAACTAGGAAGTAGACGTACATTAACACGTATAACTACATCAAATAGAAAAGGATACTAAAAAACACAAAACATACAAAAAACAACAAAAATATTTTAAGGTTTTATATTTATGGATTTAGGAATTGAACAATTCACCAGTGATGGTGTAAGCACCAGTGGTAGCACAAAAAGTGTATATGAAGACTCTAAGAGAAACACAATAGGAACAACTGCTGGTGATTCAGCAGACGAAATAGATCCACGTAAACTACACAAAACACCACAGTTAAATCTTATACGTTGGTTATACCGTAACAGTATAGCTAAAACACTAATAGATAAACCAGTAGATGATGTATTCAAAAACGGATTTAACGTAAAACACGACAACACAAAACAAGTAAAAGATACACTAGATGAATTTGATTTCATTGAAAAATATAAGTCTGCACTGAAAAAGTCACGTAGAGATGGTTTTTCACTGTTATTTGGTGTATTAAGAGACAACAGTAATGGTGTAGAAGAAAAACCAGATACAGTAACAAGCATAAAAGAACTTAGAATATTAACAATAGACGATCTAACAGACACAGAACCAACAGATATATTGGATGAACTACCAGAAAAATATGAATACCCAAAAGACATAGAGATACTTGAAGAAGGTGTTGTTGTATCTAAACTTTTCGATGATGAATACTATGAAAAACCAATAGGTTATGTAGTAGAAGTAAACAAAGACACAAACAAAACAAAATTCATACATGAAAGTAGAACACTAAAATTCACACACAACAGAGAAGTTGATGGTGACATAGACAAAAAAGTATATGGAAACATAGTTGGTGATTCAATAATACAATCATGTGTATACCTACTTAAAGCATTAGAGAAAGGTAATTGGGCTATAATGCAGACAGTATACAGATACAGTTCACAACTCTATGTTGCAGAACTACCAGAAGACGCAAATGAAGAAGACCAAAACCAAGCAGATGAAAAACTACAAAACCTAAACGCTAAATCTTCTGTTACACTACCACATGGATATGACATAGATAGTCATGGAACAGATGGGCAACTTGATCCACGAAACTATTTTGATATAGTATTTGAACAAATATGTGCTTCCACAGAAATGACAAAAACTGTATTGTTTGGAACACAGAGTGGAACAGTAAGTGGAAGTGAAACAGACATAAAAAACTATTTCAACCAAGTTAAACGGATGAGAGATAGAAGAATAAACAATGATATACATAGATTCATTGAGTGGGTAGCTAACCTAGATTGGGCAAAAGGTGTTAATAAACCAATACATAACCTTGCATTAGATTTTGATATAGAATGGAATCCATTATTCAAACTCAGTGAACTAGATGGTGCAGAAGTCCTACGTACAGTCCTAAATGCACTACAGATGGGAATAAACTCATTTATAATTTCACCACAAGAAGCAAGAACTATAATACAAGAAAAATTTGATGAAATAAAACTAGATGATCTTTCAGAAGATGAAAAAGACCTCCTAAAAGAAATAAATCTAACACAGATAGGTGTACAGTCAGAAGCTAAAGGTAACAGACAAAAACAAAATGGTGGTGGACGTGAACGTGGAGATGATCTAAACAGCACACAACCACAGAGAGATAAACAGAGAGATAAAGGATCAGAAATTTCTAAACAAGAAATGAAAGAAACAATAAAAGAATTTATGGCAGACGAAAAAGACATAGATAACTAAAACTAATATATATTTTTAATTTTTAATTTATAATTTTAGAGTGATTTTTTATGCAAGAAGTAATTAATACGTCAGTAGGTAGTGGATCTACTGAGACTGGATCTGTAGCTAACAATAAAGATATGAAGAGTGTTTTTGAGGTAGATGGTGACACAGATAGTTCAGATGTAACAATAGATATATACGGTAAACTCAAAGGTAGTGATAATTTTTCACATATTAAATCATATGCAAATGAAGACTTGACACAATATGACAATGAAAGTAAGATATTTAGACCAAACACAAAAGGATGTGTTGAAGAAAAAGTGAAAATTACAAACAATGGAGCTTCACAATCTAGTATAATTGTCAACAAACAAGGACATGATGGATAGTATAAAAGACATAAATAAATATATATAGGTATTTGTAAGATGTCAATTTTTGATGGTAGATATTTTGTACATGACAGTATAGAATCATCTATATCTATACCACAAAATGATGGTGTAGAAAAAGATGATGATGGATTTCATTTCTATTGGGATGAACAACCAGTTGTAGAACTAAACAACCAACAGTGGACACAACATTTTAACACAGACAAATTCTATAAGATAGATACTGTTGTAGCTAAAGAACTAAAACAAAAATACGTTATAGATAATGAACTATACACTTTCAAAAAGATAGCAAGTGAACTAAAAAAAGCACAGTGGTCACTTGATAATTCACCATATACACTGACACATCCAGATCAAGGTCATGTGCGTAGTGTAGATCAAATACATGGTTTCTATCGTAATCCACGTTTTGATAAAGATGAAAAAGAACAGATTGCTACACTATATCTTCCAATAAATGATGATAAAGCACTAGATTTCATTGAAAAATACCAAGACATAAGTGTTGGGTTCTATAATAGGTTAGAACAGACAGACGAAGAAGGTGTAGATGCCATACAGACAGATATGTTTTATGACCATGTTGCGTCTGTTAAAAATGGTAGATGTAGTGGTGAAAATGGTTGTGGATTAAATATAGACAGTCTAGATGTAGACGTAGACGTAAAAGAAAAGATACAAGAAGAAACACAGAATGGGATGATAGGACATATGAATCTTTCCACGTCCAATGTCCTTGATCGTTCTAGAGAAAGTTGTCAGTGTCAATCTGACAGTTCTGATTGTGGTTCTAATTGTACTTGTGACAGAAACGATAACAAAAAAGGATCCAATTGTGATTGTGGATGTACTTGCTCTAATTCAACAAATAATGAACACAGAGACAGTGAAGGAAACTATTTAATCACTAATGACTATCGTGACGAAGACAACAAATACTACGCTATCTCACCAAGTGAAAACAACGGTGAAGACAGTCCATCATATCCAATAACTAATTGTTCTGACGCTAGAGACGCATGGGATCTACGAAACAATGGTGACTATTCAATAAGTGTTGAAGATTTAAAGAGGCGTATAAAACGTAGAGCAGGAAAACTTAATTGTGATTTAGACTATTTTGAGAATTCTGAAAACAACAAATCAAACGATTTAAATTCTAATATGAGTAAAGATCAAAAACAAAATGATAACCAAGATCCAGTTGGAATAGATCTTGGTATAGATGATTTTAACGTTGACGGTATAGCTGAAAGACATGAAGGGGTAAAGGAACTTGTAGATGAAAAAGAACAACTTGAAGAAAAACTTGAAGAAATAGAAGACACAGTTGATGAGAAAAAAGAAAAAATAGAGGATCTACAAGAAACAGTTGATGAATACAGAAAAGAAGAAAAACAAGAGATAGCTGATGATGTAACTGAGATAGTTGATAAGTGGGATGAAGAAAAACTAATTGAGTTAGAACTAGATGAACTCAAAGAACGTAAAGAACTTGCAGAAGAAATAGCAAGTGAGGTTTCTGACTACCAAAAAGACAGTGAAGAAAAAGACAAAAAACCAAAAGTCAGAGAGAGAAGGTTAGATCTCAGTTCTAAATCTGAGGAAGAATAAAGTAGACATACACATATAAATATTCCATATTTCTAAATTTTATTTTTAAATTTAAATTTAAATTTTATATTTTGATTTTTTATGCGTTACGTAGAAAGTTCTGATAGAAGTTATGATTCTGCTGAGGCAAGTGAAGACATAGAAGCTGGTGAACTCGTTGCACTAAACAGCAACATGAAAGCAGTGCTCTTAGATGAACAGAACCACTCAATTGAAGACTTTAGAGGAGTTGCTGAGGCATTTATGCGTGGTGACCAAATTGCACCAGATGAAAACAATGCTGGAACATTTGAGACATACCTAGCAAGTGAAAATGATACTGTAAACATAGGTGGAAATGATGATGGTGATAGAATATATATCAAAACAATAAAGGAGACAAATTCTGGTGTAACAAATAAACCAAGTATAGACCATAACACAATTGTAGGTGTTTCAGATACAAGTGATAATGATGCACCTACAAGTGCTGGTCGTATAGTAGAAGAAGGATACACTAATGATGAAAATGACGATGGTAGTTCTACAACATTTAATAGATCCAATAACAACTTCTTACCAGTTGGACGTGCATATAGGGATGATGGAGATGGTTTTGACAAGATTGTAAGAGTAGAAGTAAGAAAGGGATCAATATAGATAAAGTAGAGTAGAGTTTTAACACATATAAATAAACATAGTTTTATATTTTTCTTTAAAATATTCAATTTTTCTAACAAATTAATTTAATTTTTTGATATAAATATGCCAGTAAGTTCAGTATTAAACGAAGAGATGCTAGAGGTTGCACAACCAGATGAAGACCGTTTTTTATCAAGAAAAGGGTGGGATACAAAAGGACTAAGAAGAGAAATCGCACCAATAACACCAGTAGACCTCGATCAAAAATATGTATCTGAGGGAGACACTGTATACGTGGATCCACGTAGCACATACAACGACACACCTACTGGAATAGGTGAAACCTATGGACAAGTAGACATAGTACAAGAACTCGGTGGAAAAACAGAGATATTCAGATACACAAATGGATATACTGTAAATATAGAAGGTGGAAGTGCAGATCCACAATATGTAGCAGATGCTAGAGAGGCAGTTTTAGAGTTCTTTGATATTCTAGCAGATGCAAACTTCCTAACTGGTGTCACAGACGAACAAGGAAACACAGTACGTAAAGGAGTTTTCACATGGTTAGATGATAATATACCATCTTCAAACACAATAGACTGTTCAACCCTAACTGTTAGCAGTGACCTCAATGGAGTACCAGCTAACATAATGAACCATATATACAGTAAGATAGATGGTGTCTATTCCACTGGTGAATGGGATTTAATGCTTGGACAACCAAATACACTAGCTTCCATGACTTTCAGAGATACAAACGATGGTGCAGACATAACAAACCATTGGGAACTAATGCAACCAGAAAACAATGGTGGAATAGGTGTAAATAGAACACTTAGTATACCAAAGAAAATAGAACTAGCAAGTCCACCATCTATGGATGAAAAAATCTCCATAGACCTATCTGGTGTAGTACCAAGTGACACAGTATACATTATACCAGATCATGGAGGTGACTTCTATGAAGTATACGAAATGGGTAGACCAGAAATCCTAGATCCAATACGTACAGAAGGTGGAAAAGAAAGAATAGAATACATATGGAAACAAGGACACGTATTCAACAATTCTGCTGAGGCAAGAGAAGAAGGACAAGCCACTGATGCCTTCAAACTGACAAACTTTTCCTCACTATTTGACGGATCATAAACAAACACATAAACACACAAACACATAAATAACAACTAATATACAACGAATAAAAATACAGATAACATCAAGATGGGTAGTGGGAAAACAAAGAAATATGATAGATGGCGTGGAGAAACAGACAAAGATATACAGTCAAATTCAGAACATATACAAGAAAACAAAGAAAAAATCGGTGAAATAAAAAACGACATTACAAACATACAAAAAAGACTCTACATGATAAAAGGTGGATTTTTAGTCTTATCAATTATGATCTTAGGACTCATAACAATAGCTGGTGCAACAGATATATTTAATTTCTTCTAAAAATGTCAGACCATATTCCTACAAGTGATAGTGAATTAAGGAGTAGAGTACGTTCACTCACTGACTATAATGACAACAAAGACGAACTAACAAAGTCAGACCTCAAAGACATTGTAGACCAATCAAAAATGGATATAGAAGTTGAAACTGGTATTTCAAATTTCTACAGTGATATTTCAGTAACACAGATCTTAATATATACCACATGTATAAACTCTAAAATACAAGTAGAAAATCACAGTGTACGTAGATTTGTATTAGGTGACGAAATAGACGTTGAATCACGTAATGCTACAGAAGATGATCTTGTACAATACCAGAGATGGAATAGAAAAATAGAAAAAGCCATGAATTCATCTGATACAGTAGATGAAAAAAGCGGACTCACCCTATCTAATACATCTTCATATATAGGAGAATAAAAAAAAATATCCACAACTAAAACTTTATTTTTTGTTTTTAAAATATGAAAATAGGTAAAGTACCCACTAGTGATATGTCTAGTGTTGTTAGATACAACATTTCACAATATACACTAAAAAGACCTACATTCACAAAAAACAGAATAAACGAAGAAGAAAAAACATTTAATGACGTATCTGTTGAAATATGGTTGTTTCAAGAAAGCAGAGCACCAGAACAGCTAGTTAGTGGTGAAAGAATAAATAGTACACTACAAGGATATAGCCTACCAAGTGAAGACATACAAAAAGACGATATACTATCACATAGTGAAGACTTCTTCGAGATACAAACAACAAATCCCATACAACATAAACAAAACACTATATATACACTTATAGATTTTAAGAAAATGCAAAACATACCAGATCAACTACAAAACTAGATATATTAGTTATTAGTTTAAATTTATATTTCTAACAGTGGGAAGTGAAGAGTTTTTTAAGTTAGCTGAAAACCTTGAAGATCTAGCTGATAACATACAAGAAAGCATAGATGATGAACTAGAAGATGAAATAAAAAACATAAAAATAGACGCACAAATAAACATCTTAGACAATGGTTCTACATATAAATATAGACTTATAAATTCATTAACTACAGATATAGTTAATGAATCAAACACTAAAACAATATATAGAGTTAGATCTAGAGGGAATATAGCACCCCATAACTGGTATGTAGAAATGGGTACTGGAATAAAAACAAACAATAGACTTGTTTCAAGAATCGAAAATGAAGCACAGACACAACTCCCATTTGACGCACCAAAAAATGTTAGTGGAGAATTTATAGATAATATTCTACAGTGGGTGGAGATGAAAGGTATAACACCTATAGAGTATTCAACAAGTTTTGGTGTTGCTACAGCTATAGCATATAGTATTGTAGACACTGGAACTCCATCAAAACCATTTATGTATCCAGCATTTAGAGATCATAGAAGACATATAATGAAACGTATAGAGAAAGCAGTAGAAAAAGAACTTAAAAAACTATAGAATACACTAAAATATACATTTATTTTTTATTTATGGTAAACAAAAACGATCTACTTGAATTGTTTATAGATGAACTAGAAACTGCTGTATCTTCACTTTCTACTGTTCCAGAAGTAATTATGGGTAACACAGATGATGAAGAAGACATACCATGTGTCTGTGTTCAATACAACAGTAGAGATGTTACATATAATTCTACTATTGCTCCATCTGGTTTCGATAAAAACCAAAGTGGTGAAATCACTGGTGAATATTATCTTAGAAATCGTGAAATTGATTTTAACCTAGATGTACGTTGTAAGTCAGAACTTAATAAAGGGGATGTATTTGATGCTATAGAAACACATTTTGATAAATATATTAGCTTTTTACATTACAGTGATTTCCATGAAGATGTTGAAAAAATAGATGTAGAGACAAATAATTCAAATGATAATGTAGACAGTGAATATGTTATACATGGAGATCTGTTTGTTATTTCTATTATCTATGGTAAAGAAACACTAATGTCTAATGATCTAAGAGACACTGGTGCTCCTATACGTAAAATAATAAAAGATGTTGAAGGTAAAACATATGTTACTGATGGAACAAATTAATTATTAATGTTTTTTGTTAGTTTGTATTTGTTGTTATCTGTATTTTGAATAATTTATTATTTTTGTATTTAACAAATATAAATTTGTATTTGTTATCTGTATAATTTGTAATTTTATTTTTAATTTTATCTGATATTTATGACTACTTCTGCTGGAACACAGTTAATTCCTAGTGACCAATATGATGTTATAGCTGGTTCGATAGTTGCTGTTGGTTTAGGTGTCAATAGGGTAGTTGGTATTGTTGGTGGAATGAATACAAGTGAAGGTAGTGCTAATACTGGTGAAGCTGTACAAGTATCTGGTTCAAGTGAAGCACGTGATTTGTTTGGTAAAGATAGTGAACTACACATACAAGTAAAGAAAGCATACCAAAATGGTGCAACAAACGTATGGTGCGTGCCATTAACAGAGACAGAAATAACTGAATCATTTAGTTCAGTTAGTGATGGAACTTTAAGTAATGTTCCAATAATTGATCCTACAATAAACACAGAACATAGTATAACTGCACAAGATACAGTTGAAGGTTCATCTGTTGATGTAAATATTTCATATGATGATCCACCAAGCACACCAACTTCATCTAACACTATGAACTTAAATCCACGTACTGGTGATTTTGATGCTGATGAATCCTCTGACTATGATATTACATATGAATATAATGACTTCGGCATTGCTTTAGACACAATACTTGAGAAAAACATACGCTATGTTGCTGTATGTACAGAGAGTGAAAGTGTAGCTAATACACTTGCTACAAAACTAGACAATTTAGAAGAAGGTTTTACATTCATACGTGGTGTTGTTGGTGCAAAAGTTGGACTTACACCATCTAGTTATAGTGACAACTTAGACGACCAGAGAATTGTACTTGTAGCTACATCTAGAGCAAATGTTGATAGTACAACTGAGGCACGTACAGTTGGTGCTGTAGCTGGAAAGATTGGTGGAAAACCACTTGGGGATTCTACTACATATGAGACAATTGGTGGATTCACCTCTCTTAGAAATACATTTAGCTATCCAGATGAACTAGAGACACTGATAAATAGCCAAGTTACACCACTACATGATACAGTGGATGGTATAGAGATAGTTAAAGATATGACTACTTCTACTGAGCCAAAATTTGAACGTGCATATGAAACAGACATTATAGATCACGCAGTACAAGAAATGCACTTAATTACGAAAGAATTTGTTGGTGAACTAAACAGTGAAGATAACAGAAATATACTTGCACGTAGCCTCAGAAAACAACTTGGGAATCTAGAAGACAATGAACCAGATCCACTACTTGAAGACTATGATATAACAGTAACAGAGGGAAGTAATGATGATGAAGTTGATGTAGAAGCTGGTCTTGACACTACTGGACTCATGGACAACATAAATGTAGATGTAGTTATTGGTGACGTTGTACGTTTTGAGGGTACTTCATAAAAAACTTAGATACACAAATATATACATATATTAATTTTTTCTGTATAATTTTTAATTTATTTTTCTGATTTATTATGGTTGAAGAAATAACTAATGTTAATGATGTAGTTGTTCAATTTGAAAACACTAAAGTACCAGTTAGTAGTTTCAATGTATCTGAGGATGTAGATACACAAAGAGCTAGTGGTGCTTCATATAGAAAACTGAGAGGTGTAAGTCATGGTAACCAAGAAGTTGAATTTGAGTTTTCATTAGACGGTGAAAACGCAGAAGTGTTTAATTCTGCAATAGATGGTGAAGGTAAACCTCAAGACATACAATTTGCTATAGATACACCAGATGGTGAATGGGTTATACCTCACGCATGGGTTACTAGCCATGATTTTGGTGGAGATGATGGAGACATGGTAGAATACAATGCAAGTGGAATTGGTAACGATCTAAAGAAAAACTATTAAAAACCAAAAAAAATTCATAACTTTTTAGTAGTATAACAGTATAGTTATATTTGTCTAACACACACTTAATTATGATGCCTATAAACTATGTAGTGAGAGGCATAAAAAGGAGAGTGACCACCATTTTAGGTGTAAGCTCGAAGCTCAAGAGGGCGACAGAAGGTGATGAAAAATGGTTCTAAATTTTAATCAGTTGATATTATTGGGTATTGGTTCTATAGTTGCTGGTGGACTAGCAAGTTTACTAGCCACAGTGTTTATGAACTATGTACACCAACAACACCAAACATCTTTGATTTCTTCTGCACTACAAGGAGTACAAGGTGCTAATTATGTGCAAACAGTAGACAAAGCACAAGAAGACAATAAAGGGAGTGCTAATTATGTGCAAACAGTAGACAAAGCACAAGAAAACAACAAAGGGAGTGGAGGTGGGCAATAAACCCACAAAAAATAAAATTAAGTCCTTCATTCTAACACACTTAATTTGGGATTGAAACACATCCAACATTTCCCATATTTTCTTCTACGTTTAATTTTTTGAATGTCTATTTCGTTTATTGTGAATTAGTCATTTTATAGATCTATTTTTTTTATTTTTAATTCATTTCTTCCGAACTCACACTATAATTCTAAATTTTTTATTGTTTTTATGTTGGTTAGCCACTGCTATACACAGAATATGTATATGTATGTGGATAATTAAAAAGACCGTCCTAAAATAACTAATTTAAATTTTATTTTGTGATTATTTATGACAAGTGGAGCACTTAAACTACGTAATAAGATACAAGAAGGTCGTAATTGGAGAGAAACTGT
>CAZWHR010000017.1:0-13095 GCA_964633675.1 uncultured archaeon
CTCTTGTAATAGCGGGTCTTATGGCAGGGATACTTATCTACAACATGCCGGTGGGAGAGGATTCAAGGTTCGACAACACAAAATTGCTGGTTGAGAGGCAGGCGGAGGAGTTTCCTGAGATGGTTTCTATAATGCTTAAGGAGAGCAGGAAGACTGGCAGGGTTGAGGCAAACCTGAAGAGCTACATGGAACACAGAAACTTTGTAGAAGGCAAGCACTCGATGGATTCAAAGGGATTTCTACTCGTGGGTGTGCCTGTAGAGAGAGGATACAATGTTACTCTCGGGAACTTCATGGGCAGAGGTCTTACAGATGTTGAGATTACCGCAGGTAGTGATTCAGAGACTATCGGACAGGTCGGGTACAGGAGGCTTGAGACGGTAGATCTGGAGCCCGAAGGTGAAGAAAGGTTCCTAGTGGAGGTGGATTTTGATGGGTTCAGGGACAACTTTACCACGGATCAGAAGGCTTTCTCAATGATAGTTATGAACACGACCACAGAGAAAGGTTTCTGGCATGTGAGAAAGGTTAACTAGAGGGTTAAAACGGGAATGCCCGTCTTCTCTTCCTCTTCTGGTCAAGTCTATAGCCGAAGTAGAGACCTGCCACAAGGCCGGCAAGGTGGGCTGCAGATGCTATTGGCGCAACACCTGTTAGCAGGAATATGTCTATAACCGCGAAGAACACCAGAGCTGTTCTTATACTCATAGGAAATATGAAGAATGCCAGCACTCTTATCTCCGGAGCTATTATCGCAAGGGTTGCAAAAACACCGTATAGAGCTCCTGAAGCACCTACTGCAGGTACGGTTGTACCCATAAGATTGGACCAAGCAACAAATCCTAAGGATGCGATTACACCTGACGTAAAGAATATCTGAAGGAATCTTGAGGTTCCTACTCTCCTCTCAAGTTCGGTTCCAAAGAAAAAAAGCACCAACGAGTTCACAAAAAGATGTCCCGTGCCTGCATGGAGGAAAAGCGCGGTTATTATCCTCCAGGGCTGCTCAAGGGCCAGACCTGGCGATAGGACAAATCCACGGGCCACCTGAGGGAATGCCTGCTGTAGGACGAAAGAAGCAAATATAATTCCTAGAAGAGTAAACGTGGCGACTTCAGGAAAACTCCTGCTCATGGCATGCATTGTAGGGGAGCGCCTGACCCTTGAATGTCCTCTTCCAGAAAAGAAGCCGGTTATCTTTTCCTTCCACTGGTGGAATTTTGCCTTCACCCTTGTGAATATGGATCTATTCTTCTCCCTGTGTTGCCTCCCCTCTCTTACAGCATCATAGGTTATCTCGTCCGATTCTTCATCCTTCTTCTCCTTGTAGTCCTCAAGTCCTTGGCACTCATGGTTCTCAGGGAGCCTGTGCTTAGAGCAGAAGCTGTCACTGCAGAACTTACATTTGAACGGCATCGGCAGGTTCTTGCCACAGTCACGACATTCTCCCATCAGAAAAACCTCCTTATATTTTTCATCATACCAGCTCTCCAAGGGAAGCAAAGTCTACATCGGTGTAGAGCCACTCCTCCAGCTTGTCTCCCAGATCCTCTATTCTCACCCGGACCTGCTCCTCGCTGTTCCTGTCCCTCATGGTCACGGTGTCGTCCTCCAGAGTGTCGAAATCCACGGTTACACATACAGCAGTTCCCTTTGCATCGTTCCTTGCGTAGCGCTTTCCTATCGAACCGGAGTCATCGTATTCCACATCAAAATGCTGTTCATGGAGCTGTCGGAAGATCTCTTCAGCCACCTCTGGTAGTCCTTCCTTGTTGACCAGAGGAAAGACAGCAGCATCCAGAGGAGCAACATGTTTTGGTATATGTAGCTCTCCGTCATCCATGTCAAAGAATATATCGAGTACAGAGAACACAGGGCGGTCCGTTCCGAAAGCAATCTCCAGGACGTGAGGAGTTACCTTGTTGTTGTCGGAATCTCTCACTACAAAGCTCTCGTTGGAGCGCTCCTCATGTTGTTTCAGGTCGTAATCCGAACGGTCGTGGACACCGCAGACCTCAGTCCAGCCGAAGCTGTCAAGGTTTATCTCCACATCCCAGGCATCTCTAGCATAGTGAGCTTTCTCGTCCTCGGTATGTTCCCTAAGCCTTATCCTTTCTTCAGGTATTCCCACGCTTCTAAATAGCTTGTATGCTACATATATGCACCAGGCATATGCATCAGAGCTTAGAAGCTCTCTTTCTCTGGCCTCAGATATCTCTATCGACCTGGATTCCTCCCCGTTCTCCTGCATCTCAGCGCTCCAGAGAGGAACCTCCTCAAATTCAATACTTTCGTATTCCTTCCATTCGTCCTTCATCTCCGGAGGCAGGAATATCTGGCCTTCTGCCTGTGTGAACTCTCTCCCTCTGAGGACATGCTGCCTTGGCGATATCTCGTTTCTGAAGGCCTTCCCTATCTGGAACACCTTTATAGGGAACTTCTTCCTGAAGAAACGCCAGTAGCGCTTGAAAGGCAGGTATGTAGTTGTCGCAGTCTCAGGACGGCTGTAGGCTGTCTGTCCGGATACCTGAGTCTCCATCATGAGGTTGTAATCGTGGATGTCCTCCTCGAACTCTCCATTACATGAAGGACAGGTGATCTCATGTTCATCAAGTTTCTCCAGAAGTTTCTCATCTGAAAACCTGTCCGCAGTATCTATATCCGTCTTCTCCTCGATCAGTTTATCTGCTCTATAGCTCCCCTCACAGTTGGAACACAGCACCATAGGATCTACAAAGGTCTCAAGATGGCCGGAAGCATCCCATACCTTCTCCGGCATAATTATGGGAGACTCCACCTCGTAGAACTTATGTTCTCTGAATACATCACGCATAACCTGCTCTATCTTGTTCTTCAAAAGCTTTCCCATAGGGGCATAGGTGTAGAAACCCGCCATACCGTTGTAGATCTCCGGCTCCGGCCCCCAGATAAAGCCATTCTCTACGACATGGGATACTAGAGCATCCGAAAAATCATCAGGAGTTTCAGACATCAGTACAAATTGCTGGAAGGGCTATCTTTTTAAATTATTGCAGAAATTCCATTTGGGAACTGCAGATATTTCACCCCTATTATATCTCTTCAAAAGAAATATAAGGCTGATAGTCGTATCACGGCTTTAGACAGAAATGGCAGAGATAGATCCCTGGGGCGATGTTGAGATAGAAAGCTACAGGCAGACCATGGAGCAGTTCGGGATAGAACCTATGGAAAACCTGGCAGAAAGGCTTCCAGAGAGTCACAGGTACTTTAGACGCGGTATAGTATACGGCCACAGGGATTTCAAGAGGATAGTTAAGGCTGCAAGGGATGGAGATGACTTTGCGATGATGACAGGTCTCCAGCCCTCGGGAAAATTCCATTTCGGGCACAAGATAATAGCGGATCAGATGAAATACTACCAGGATATAGGAGCGGAGCTTTACATAGCTGTAGCAGATATAGAATCTTACAATACCAGAGATATGCCTCTGGATAAGGCTCGGGAGATAGCGATCGAGCAGTACCTGAAGAACTACATAGCTCTGGGTTTGGAGCCGGAGAACGTCAACTTCTACTTCCAGAGCAAAGGGAGCTCCCATTACCATGCTATGAGCAAGCTGTTCGCCAGGCATGTAACCCAGAACGAGCTTGAGGCGGTCTACGGAGATATAGATCCGGGCAAGACTTCGGCAGTCCTGACACAGGTTGCAGATATACTTCAGCCCCAGTTTGAGGAGAAAGGAGGTTCAAAGCCCGTGGTTGTACCAATAGGAACCGACCAGGACCCACACCTGAGGCTTACAAGAGATATAGCCTCGAGGTTCAAGGATCAGGAGTTCATAAAGCCCTCTTCAACGTACAATAAGTTCATGCAGGGGCTGCAGGGAGGTAAGATGTCTTCAAGCGACCCTAAAAGCTACATAGCTCTTACTGATTCCGTAGAAGATGCAAAGAAAAAGATAGACAAGGCAAAGACCGGTGGAAAGCAGACTCTGGAGAAACATAGAGAGGAGGGTGCAGACATATCAGAAGATCCTGTCTACGAGATGCTTGCCTTCCACCTGATAGATGATGACCTGAAGTTGAAGGAGATTCGGGATCAGTACAGCTCTGGAGAGATGCTTTCGGGGGAGCTTAAGCAGGTTGCTAAGGAGGAGATAGAGAAGTTCCTCAAGGAGCACCACGAGAGGCTAGAGAAGGCAGAGGAGCGGGTTGGAGAATTTATTTAAATTAAAATTATTCGATTAGACCAAAACTCTAAAAAGTCTCTTCAGACTCACTCCTCAACATACTATACACCTCATCCGCCAGGTAATCCAAGTCCTCTAGGCTAATAGAACCTAAATTGTACTTTACAGTGACTTCATCATACGTCTCATCGGTAGATATAGTTTCTGACCCTAAGGCCAGCCGTAAAAAGTAGTAAAAGCTCCTATACCCTCTACCATAATGTTTAACTTAATCGCCCTCTCAATTTCAGCGCCTTCACCAGGCTTGGATACAGCATATGCATCCATCGAATGTTTCCTAGGGTTAAAACATTTACTTAAAATTCCAAGACCTAGAAGACCATTATCCTCTTCTGTAAGTTTCTCAGACAAATTTTCCACAGCTCCCTCTAGGTACTCTGCAACTTTGTCTCCTTCTACCCCCCCCCTAGAAAGATTAATTTGAAAGTTCCTACTCAGTTTCATCACCTCAAAATACCAATACACCTAGCCGTTAAATGAGTTCGGAATGCCTTATAAGACCCATAACTAGCCCATCTTCTTCCACAGAAAGTACACTCCGATCCCGAGAACTGCAAGGATTAGCGTCGCATACCCAAAGTAGGTTTTGAGGAAGGCAACTATAGATTCCCCCCATAGCATTATTACTGCTGCTTCGATGAAGAATCTAGCGCCTCTTGAAAGAGTCGATACAGCTGTGAAAGCCTTGAGATCCATGTTCAGCATTCCAGAAGTTACTGTGAACACCTTGTATGGTATCGGGCTGAAGCCTGCGACACCTACAGCCCAGGAACCGTGTTTGTCATAGTAGTTTTCCACAATCTCAACATGTTGATCCTCTATCATCCAGTCTAGCAGGGGTCTGCCTCCTTTCTGACCTAAATAGTACCCAAATATCGCTCCAAGCACCGAGCCAAGAGTTGTAACTGCTGCAAAGAACAGCGCCAGCTCAGGTGATGCAAGCGCAAGAGGTATCAGAAGCACATCCGGTGGAACAGGAAAGACTGACGACTCCATGAAAGCTACTGCGAAGAGTCCTACCCATCCGAAGGACAGGAAGACCTCCTTGGTCCATACAGTCGCGGATTCTAGTACAGACATTTTCTACTCCACCTCTAAAAGGTTTTTTTAACCTCTAAATTAGATGTGGCCGTATCTTTTTAATCGGTTTCGTCCACCAGACCCAACACCATATTGTGACCTATAAATAGTTACATTTCTTTATAAGTATTGGGGTATCTGAGTCCAGCAGGCGGAAAGATTCAAAAAAGAAACGGTTCAAACAAGGTCTAGATACCTAATGGAACTCCACCCCCGGTCAAGGCAGTTGCTGAAGAAAATGGCGGAGAAAGAAGGAAAGGTCGAAATTTCCAACATAGAGGGAGAGATGGGTATAACTAACGTTATCAGGCCGGCGCAGTGGCTGGAGGAGGAAGGCCTTGTAGAGATACACAAGCAGAGCAAGAGATATTTTAGTATCACCGATAGAGGCAGTGAGGTTCTCTCGGAAGGTCTTCCTGAGAAGAAACTTCTGGAGGAGCTGAAAGACGGAGACAAAGCTCTTAACGAGCTCAGATCGGATTTCGAGGCTTTCAACGTGGCGATGGGCCAGTGCAAGAAGAACGGCTGGCTGGAAATAGAAGACTCGGACAGCGGTAAGGAGCTATCCCTAACTGAAAAGGGTGGAAAGAAGCTTGAGGAAGGTTTTGAACTTGAAAAGGTTCTGAAAGATATAGATGAAGGTAAGGTGCCTGAAAATAAGGAGGCTGTGGAGAGACTTCTGGATCGTGGACTTGTGGGGGAGGAGGAGAAAGTCTCTCAGCAGCTGGAGATAACTAAGAAAGGAAGAGAAGAAGCTGAGGATATAGGGGATGTATCAGATGAGATAAATCAGTTGAGTCCGGGATTGATAAGAGATGGAAACTGGAAGGGCAAGAATTTTAGAGGATACGATGTTGAGAAGGACGTAGAGGTGAAGAGACCTGGTAAGAAGCAGCCGTACAGGCAGTATCTTGACGAGGTACGGAAGAAGCTTCTATCTATGGGTTTCAGGGAGGCGAAGACCAACTTGGTTGAGATGGAGTTCTGGAACTTCGATGTTCTTTTCCAGGCGCAGGATCATCCTGCAAGGGAGATACACGACAAGTTCGAGCTCAAGAACCCTTCACATGGAGACCTGGCGCACGATGAGATCGTGGAGAGAGTTAGAGACATGCATGAACGGGGAGGGAATATAGACTCCCGAGGCTGGGAGTACAACTGGAGCAAGAGAAAGGCCTCAAAACTGATGCTTAGAAGTCAGACAACAGCGACAACTATAAGGTACCTTGCAAAAGGTCTTGAGTCTCCTTCAAAGGTGTTCTCTATAGATCGGAATTTCAGATATGACGAGATAGACCAGACGCATTTCGTGGAATTCTACCAGGCCGAAGGCATCGTCAAAGCGCCAGATCTTTCCCTGAAGAACCTGTTCGGATACCTGGAGGTCTTTGGGAAGGAGATAGGGGGTGCTGAGAAAATAAGGTTCAGGCCACATTACTTCCCATTTACCGAGCCCTCAGTAGAGCTGGATGCCTACCACCCGGATATAGGCTGGATGGAGCTAGGAGGAGCCGGACTGTTCAGGCCAGAAGTAAGGAATCCCCTGGGAGTTGATGAACCGGTTATTGCCTGGGGTATGGGTATAGACAGGCTTGCAATGCTTAAACTTGACAAGGACGATATCAGGGAGCTGGTGTTTCCGCAGGATCTGGACTACCTGAGGAGCACACCGGCTGTAAGACTTTAAGGTGTAGAATATGCCAACAATAGAGTTCAGCAAGAGAGACCTGGAAGCCCTGGTTGGAGAATCGATGGACGACCAGGAGCTGGAAGAGAGGCTCACAAAGGTCAAGGTAGAGGTAGAAGAAATAGATGGAGATAAGATAGAGGTGGAGACCACCTCGGACAGGATAGATCTTCTGTCGGTAGAAGGAATAGCAAGGAACCTCAGGAGCCACATGGAAATGGAGCCAGGCCTCAAAAAGTACGATATGGATAAAGGCGACTACGAGGTAAACGTTGAAGACGTTCCTGTAAGACCTCATGTTGTTACTGCAGTTCTGAAAGGAGTTGATATGAACAAGGAGGCATTTGAGTCGCTTATACAGCTACAGGAAAAGATACATGGGACATTTGGAAGAGGTAGAAGTAAAGTATCGATAGGAGTCCACGATATATCGGATATAGAGTTCCCCTGCACCTACAAGGCGGTAGATCCAACAGAGTACAGGTTTGTGCCGCTGGAGAAGACAGAGGATATGAACCTTGAGGAGATTCTTGAGAAGCACGACAAAGGCATGGAATACGGAGAGATAATATCGCACTCTGACAGATGGCCTCTTATAGTGGATTCGAAGGATCAAGTCTTAAGCTTTCCCCCGATAATCAACGGAAGAGTTACAGAGGTCACCGAGGACTCTACAGACCTTTTCATAGATGTTACAGGGACAGATTTAGATTCTGTCAAGTTCGCTGTTAGTGTGATTGTCACATCGCTTGCAGAGAGAGGTGGAGAGATAGAACAGGTCAAGATGGTTTCAGACTCAAGAGAGTCCTGGACGCCGGAGCTCTCCACGAGGAAGGTGGAAGTCGACCTTGAGGAGATGCAGAGCATCATAGGTATAGACTTGGACAAAGAAAAGACCAGGAAATATCTAGAGAAGATGGGTTATGGTGTGGAAGACAAAGAGGGCAGTATAGAGGCAATAGTTCCTCCCTACCGGGCTGACATACTACACCAGGCAGATATTGCAGAGGACGTGGCCATAGGTTTTGGATACAACCGTATAGAACCCGAGATCCCGAACATATCTACCATGGGGGCGGAAGATCCAATGGAGAGTTTCATGCACCTAGTAAGAGATATAATGGCAGGGCTGGGATATCAGGAGATAATGAACCCAACACTCTCGGATAAGAAGACTCTTCTTAAGCTTCTCGGGAGAGAACACGAGCTTGTGGAGCTGGATAACCCTGTGTCGGAGAACTACACCGTGTGTAGAGATGTGCTTCTACCACAGCTCCTGGGGACTCTATCAAAGAACACACATAATAGATACCCTCAGAATATCTTCGAGACTGCAGACGTTGTTTTGACAGATAATTCTAGACCTCAGAAGGCGCGCACCAGTAAACACCTTTCAGCAGTTTCCGCAGGCAAGGATGTCAACTTCAACAGCTTAAGAGAGGAGTTTGAAGGTCTTGTGGAGGCGCTTAATGTGGAGAAAGATGTCAGAGCGACTGATAGACCTGGATTTATAGAAGGGAGGTGCGCAGAGATAGTTGTAGAGGAAGAGACAGTCGGCTACATAGGGGAGATTCATCCAAGAGTTCTGAACAGCCTGGGTATAGAGATGCCGGTTGCAGGGTTTGAGATTGACCTCTCCAACATTAAGGAAAAATAGTTAATGGAGATCTGCAGGGCCTCCCGATTATCAGGTGCGTTATCCGAGATACAGACTACCTGAACCAGTTCTTTATCCTGTGGAACAGGTTCTTTGGCTTCGGCTCGTAGTCAATACCTGCTATATCCGCTGCAAGAGCCCTGAACTTCTCTGAAATATGGTGGTCAGGCTGATGTCGGGTTATAGTTGTCTTCTCAGATGTTGCCCTCTCCACATCATCGTGTTCAGGGAAATCAGCTACAACAGGGTGGCCTACCATGTCCTCCACCTCTTCCACAGTCAGCTCGTGGCTTTTTCCCTTGACCCGGTTGAGTACAGTTCCAAGGACATGTGTACCGGCATCCTCTGCTATGTTCACAGTCTTCAGAGCGTCCGTAACTGCAGGAAGGTTTGGATTGGTGACAGGAAGTAGCTCGTCTGCTAGTTCGATAGCATTTATGGACTCCTGCCCAAGACCTGCAGCTGAGTCTATAAGAACAATCTCTGGATCCCCTACCGCATCCATAAGAACAGATTCCAGGTTATCCGGAGAAGTATTCCTCAGATCCTCTAAAGACAGTCCTGCAGGGACCACTCTAAGTCCAGATCCGTGTATATATGTTGCTTCAGTAATGTGGGCATCTCCTCTTAGAACATCGTGAAGTGTTGTAGGATATAGAGGTATACCTAAATGGAACCCTAGGTTAGGATTTGTAAGGTTTGCATCAACTACTGCAGCGTCTATACCGAAGTCAGCGAGCGCTGAGCCGAGATTACTGGTTACCGTTGTCTTGCCAACCCCTCCTTTTCCGGAAGATACACATATTAGGCGGGTCATCTAATCTCAATCTTATCTTCGTCCTAAAAGCTTTAATAAGTTGGGCAGTTTACCACCCGTGAATAGGGAAGTCCGCAGGAAAAACGTCCTTAATAGATAGGAAGTCTTACTCTCGCTCGTCAATTAGGTCGTTCTCCTCTAGGTATTTTTCTCCTCTCGGTCCGAGATCCACTGTTGTTCCTATATCGCGCCTATATCTGACAGTAAGATGGGATTCATCGAATTCGTTGAGAATCCTTCCCATTTGGAGGGTGTCGATCTCTAGCTCCTCTGCAAGATCCATGAACCGGACTTCATTATCTTGGTCGTATAGTTCCTTCAGAATCTGTTCTCCTTGATCGTACTTCTTGACCTTTGCTTCATATTCTCCCATATCTTCGGTCGTTAACTTTCATCTATAAAAAAGATTTTCCTAGTTCGCTCTATACCGCCGAAGCATTAATTAAAATTTGGCCCACAAACAAGGTTTGAAATGGGTTTTGAGGACAAGTTGCATAAATTTGAGAAGAAATGGCAGGAGCGCTGGGAAAAGGAGGAGGTCTTCCAGTCGGATCCCGATGATCGGGACAAGTTCTACATAACTGTGGCCTATCCCTATCCCTCTGGAGGCATGCACCTCGGCCATGTGGGCACCTATACGCTTCCGGACGTCTTCGCCAGGTTCCAGAGGATGAAGGGCAAGAACGTGCTCTTCCCTATGGCATGGCACGTGACCGGGACACCTATAATAGGTGCTGTAAACCGCCTGAAGAACCGCGAGGAGAAACAGCTCCACGTGCTGAAGAACGTCTACAACGTATCCGAAGAGGATCTTGAGGATATGAAAACTCCTATGGGCTATGCCAGCCACTTTATCAAGCAATACAAGAACAACATGAAGAAGCTTGGCTTCTCCGTGGACTGGAGGCGCGAATTTACCACGAACGACCAGCACTACAACCGTTTCATACAGTGGCAGTATAGGACCTTGCGGGAGAAAGAGCTTCTGGATAAAGGGAAGCACCCTACTAAGTTCTGCACAGAGGAAAATAACCCGGTGACCACGCATGACCTGCTTGAAGGAGAGAACGTGGAGAAGCAAGAATATACACTGGTCAAGTTCCGGAAAGACGGAAAATATGTTCCAATGGCAACTCTCAGACCTGAAACAGTATACGGGGTAACTCATACACTTGTAAATCCTGAAGGAAGTTATGTACAGGCAGATGTGGATGGAGAGACCTGGATAGTTTCGAAGGAAGCCCTGGCAAAGCTCAGATACCAGGATCACGATGTGGAGATAATAGAGGAGTTTAAGGGCAAGAAACTGGTTGGGGAAAAACTTACAAACCCCGTAACCGGTGAAAAAGTGCTTGTGCTCCCAGCCAAATTTGTGGACACAGGTTCCGCTACAGGCGTAGTGATGTCCGTGCCTGCGCACGCTCCTTACGATTGGATATCGCTAAAGAACCTGAAGGAAAACTCTGGAGATCTGGAAAAATACGGTATAGAGCCTGAGACGGTTGAAAGAATTGAACCTGTATCTATAATAGATGTAGAGGGATTTGGAGACATACCCGCAAAGGAAATCTGCGAGGAAAGAGGTATAGAGAGCCAGGAAGACGAGAAAAAGTTAGAGGAAGCCACAGAAGAGATATACAAGAAGGAGCACCATACCGGAGTTTTAAAGAGCAACTGCCAGGAGTTCGCTGGAGACAAGATATCCGAAGTCAAAGAACGCCTTGAGGAGCTCTACACCAACCAGGGCAAGTTCCGAAAGATGTGGGACTTCCTGGAAAAAGTTGTCTGCCGCTGCGGAGGCAAGGTTGTCGTAGCGCAGGCAGAGACCTGGTTCCTCAAATATGGGGATCCTGGCTGGAAGGACAAAGCAGATGCTGCGCTGAGCAACGTTAAAACTATTCCGGAGGGAACAAGGGAGGACTACAACCACACCATAAACTGGCTTGAGGACTGGCCATGTATAAGGAACTACGGCCTTGGCACAAAGCTCCCGTTCGATGAGCAGTTTGTAGTTGAGCCTCTTTCGGATTCCACAATTTACATGGCCTTCTACACAATAAAGCACCTTATTGAGGACTTGGATCCTGAAAGCCTTACAAAGAGCTTCTTCGACTATGTGTTCAAGGGGAAGGGGCCCGTAAAGGAAGTATCACAGGAGACTGAAGTCTCAGTGGAGAAGCTCAGAGAGGTTAGAGATAGCTTCGAGTACTGGTATCCGCTGGACTGGAGAACCTCAGCCAACGAACTCGTCCAGAACCATTTAACGTTCTTCATGTTCCATCATGCAGCGCTTTTTGACCGACAGTACTGGCCCGAAGGCATCGCTACCTGGGGAATGGGGCTTCTCGAAGGCCGGAAGATGAGCAGCTCAAAGGGACATGTTATACTTGCGGACAGCGCTATAGAAGACTACGGGGCCGATACAGTCCGGTTCTTCATGTTTGCAAGCTGCGAGCCCTGGCAGGACTTTGACTGGCGAAAAAAGGAAGTTAACGACTACCGGAACAAATTGAAGAATTTCTACGAACGCACAACCAGTCTCTACGGCTCAGGTGTGGAACGCGACAACACAAGACTAGATAAATATGTACTTTCCAGGCTCCATACAATTATAAGAGAAGCTGAAGAAGCACTTGAGGAGTTCCAGACTAGGAAAGCCGCAATAAATGCTTTCTTCGAGCTGAACAACGTTTTGAAGTGGTACAGGCAGAGATCCGAGGATTTGAACAAAGAAATTGTTGAAGAGGTTTTGGATGCGCAGATAAGGATGATGGCGCCATTCATTCCTCATATATGCGAGGAGCTGTGGGAGGAGACCGGTCATGGCGGCTTTGTGTCTCAGACAAGCTGGCCTGAAGCCAGGGAAGAGCTGGTCGATCCGGAGATCGAGTTCGGCGAAGAACTGGTTAAAGGAGCTATAGAGGATACCAAAGATATCATAGGCCTGGTTGATGAGTTTGAAGAGATTGTGCTGATTGTCGCTGAGGAATGGAAGCGCAAGGCGGTAAAAAAGATAAAATCACACTTCGATGAACACGGAGAGATCGATATCGGAGAGTTGATGGACAAGCTGTCCTCTAACGAGAATCTGAAGAGGTACATGCAGGATATCTCGGGCATGGTTCAGGATTTCAAGCAGAACCCCGGAGAGCTTCCCTCACTGATTCTTGAGAGCACCGAGGAAGAGGAAGTTCTTGAGAGCGGGAAGAAGTTCATCGGAGACAAGTTCGATGCAGAGGTAAAAGTAGTTTCAGAGGAGGAATCGGATCATGAGAAGGCGTCAAGGGCGATGCCCGGAAGACCCGCGATTATACTGGAATAGAGAAGCGAACCCTCAGAACGGATGCAATATTCTAAAACATACAGTGCTTTAATGGACAGTTCTAGAGCCCTAGCATTATGGCCGCTACTATAGCTATTATGATTCCTAAAATCTGCTTACTGTTTAGTTCTTCTCCCATAAATATTCTTGAAAGTATCACTGTAACCCCGGGATAGAGAGCAGTCATTGGAACTATTATAATGCTTTTGCCTCCTCTAAGAGCGAATAGAAACAGAAGTATACCGCCTATAGAGAACATACCGCTGAATATTGAGAATACAACTCCCTTAAGGTTGTACT
>CAZWHR010000018.1:0-13083 GCA_964633675.1 uncultured archaeon
CCCATTCATCACCGGGCTAAAACCCCGGAGAATTCTGGCCGGTAATTATTAAATAGATGGATCTCAAATTCTGATCAAGCTTGGAAATACATCAGAAGTGGTAGACATGGTTAATTACTCAATCCTGATTGATGTGATTCTGGTATCTGCAGTCGCAGGCTTCAGTACTGGTATAGGAGCCCTACCCGTACTCTTCGTAAAGAGCTTCTCCCACCGGTTCTACGACGGTATGGTGGCTCTGGCTGCAGGAGTAATGGTAGGTGCATCCATGTTTACACTGGTGATTCCAGGGTTGAATATCGACAGCGCTCCATTCTACCCGTTCGGTCTGGAGATCGGGAACATGCCACAGGTTATGGCGGGAGTAATCCTCGGAGGCCTGTTCCTCCTCACACTTGACCAGTACCTGGTAAGATACCATGTCGGCTATTCCGATGGATCGCTGAACGAGAAGAGCAAGAAAGCTCTGCTGGTCGGAGGTTCGATCACTCTGCATAATTTTCCTGAAGGGCTTGCTATAGGGATAGCGTTTGGATCAGGGCTGGAAGGATTGGGGCTGGCAATGGGGCTGGCCATAGGAGTACAGAACATTCCCGATGGTTTTGCGCTAGCGGTTCCCTCAAACAAAGCAGGGATACCAAAGCTGCAGAATCTGGTCTACACCTCTCTTTCAGGCGGTATACCCGAGCCTATAGCTGCAGTTCTGGGTTTTGGGCTTGTCCAGACATTTACACGGATATTCCCGATATCGGCAGGTCTAGCTGCAGGCGCAATGCTGGCAGTGGTGTTCAAGGAGATGGTTCCGGAGAGCCATGGTCACGGATACGAGCTGTTCAGCACCTTCATGTTCCTGCTGGGCTTTATAATCATGCTGTACATCGACAAGACCTTTGCAGTATAAAGAAAGAAAAACTGGTTGGGCGCCTTTCTGCAGCAGGATTTAAATAGGTTGAACCCATCAATCTCCAGTTAGGAAGTGAAACTCAAGGGGGCGTGGGGTAACCAGGCATCCTGACCGCCTCCAGTGCCTGCCGTAGCAGGCAGCAGTACAGGCCGGGTTCCCTTTGGGAACCACTCTGCCGCTACGCGGCTGGCTATTTGCTGGAGGGCTGAGTTCCTTAATAGGAGCGATGATACTGTCTGGACCCGAAGCTCACAGCTGAGGGTGGAACCTGAGTTACTTAGGCTGGAGGGCTTCAGGCTAAGGGAGAGAGCGGTCGATCCCGGTTCAAATCCGGGCGTCCCCATCAGGTTACGCTCTGATGACGCAACAGTCGGGTTCCAAGTGAACCCTCCGCGAGGCTACGCCTCTCTAGTTACGCGTGTATCACGCAATAGCCGGTTCTCAAACGCCAATATCTGTCTTTACTGATTAATTAGATTTATCTATCCGAAAAAGCTTCCGGTATATCTTCTACATGTCTCATTAGTAATCCATAGAGTGCAACAAGATAAAACATATTTCCAAAAGTCTGTATTATAATATTTTGTATCTCACTTAACTGGAAGATCAGGAAAACAGACTTCGATATAATTAGAAACGAAGATAAAGGCCCATATATCTTACTAGGCCAATCAACATCCATTACTTCACCTAGAAACTCCTGAGTGGCATTTTTAAAATCCTTCCAAGTTCTAGGGTCCTCTAATTTATTTCGGTACTCTCTTTTTTTAACTACGAAAAACTCTTCCATATTGATAAAAAGTCCAAAGAAGCAAGTAACCATAACCAGACTACCAATAAAACCCCCAATTAAGTAAAGAGGACTATAAATGCCGGATGCATAGAATAGCTGTACAAACCTTCTTGAAATTTCTGCTGGCACAAAAAGAAACACCATCATCAATAAAACAACCAAAAGTTCTCTTAACCACTTATTGAGCATTTCTACTGACCATTTATACATATCGGCAACTATCTAAAACAATATTTATAGTCTCTTTGGTTAAATTCATCCCACTAGCAGTTTCCGCCAGTTGAGTTAAACATAAGTCTCTGAACCTTTCTATCAGTAATCTACCTTACAGGATTCAAAGCAGCAGTTAAAAGGATGACAGATTCCAGTTTCTTGAAAGAGTATGATGCAGCCAACTCATCACAAATTGAGCTCTCAGAGCCTCTCTAGGTGTCTACTGTTTCTAGTCTTCCTCCATCGAGAAATCCGTAGGCAGCTCCACCTTCTCCTCAAGCATGTCAATCACTACCGAGGCGGTCCATGTGAACTTGTCTATTCCCTTTCCTTCTCCGGTTGTGGGGCTGTAGTACTCCCTGAAGCCATGTTCCTCTACAAGCTCAAGGAACCCGTCTCTTATCATCTCTGCAGATTCATCCTTCCCGTAGTGGCGCAGGCCTGCATATATCAGCCAGGTGGTTATAGCCCATACAGGGCCTCTCCAGTAGGTATCCGGGGAGAAGGAGGAATGGTTAAAGCTGGTTGTGGGGATCATAGGTTTTATGCATTTACCAGCGCAGAACTGGAAGTCTCCAACAACCTCTATCAGAGGTTCGGCCTCTCCCGGAGATAGCATTCCGGAGAAGAGAGGTAACAGGCTTGCAACAGTCGGTACCTCAGCAAACTCCTCAGCAACGAGGTCATAGCTGTAGTACATCCTTGAATCGGGAGAGGGCTTGAAGTTGTCGTTGAAGTTGGAGGATATCAGGTCTTGCCACTCCTCTATCTCCTCCGTGTCGAAGTCAAAGTCCTCGGCTATTTCTAAAAGGCAGTTGTTTGCCATGTAGAGTATGCTGGTGTTCACCACATCCTTGAATTTGAATGGGTGGTCAGGATATATCTCCTTGAAGTCGTAGTCCTTCTTCCTCATCCGGTCTATAAGGTATATGAAGCAGTCGTAGAAGGAGTCCGGAGGCCTCTCAGAGGGATCTCCTATATGCTGAAGATCCTTCCTCTCGTAATCAGGTGCTTCAGAGGTATCCATCCTCTCAAGGGCATCGTCCCATACCGGGAGGTCGTCCATGCACTCCCAGGGATGTAATATGGTTATGGCTCCAGAATCTTCCGGATCTCGATATTCCATCAGGTATCTGTGGAAATCCATAATCTTTGGGAACATCCTCCGTACAAACTCCTCTGCGTCCTCGTGGTTCTCACAGTTGCGGTATAAATAGTACAGGCCTATAGCCTGTGTAGGAGGCTGTATAAGTCCTGAAGTCTCGATTCCCTCCGGCGCATCATCGCTTCTATGAACCTGATAGAAGTCTCCTGCAGGGAAGTAGCCGTCAGCATCGGGTTCGAAGACTATATGTGGGATCATTCCGTTGTCCCACTGGGCGTTGATCAGGTGGCTGAACTCCTGCATCCCTTTCTCCATATCAAAACATGAATAGGCAGATGCAACTACAGGAGTGTCCCATCCCCAGTGGTGAGGATAGAGGCCGGGACCAGGAATAGTATACTCTCCATTCCAGTTCTCAAGAAGCAGGTTTTTTGCTCTTTCCAGAAGACTTGTCATACATGTACCCTACAGTAAGATGTTCAAAAGCAGTATTTAAAATTCCGTTCTAACTACACTTCTGTCCTGTTGGACAGAAACCCCCCCTAGATCAGAGTCTGCTATAGAACTAATCAAGGTGTAAAAATGGATATAGAAGAGGAAGTTATAGAAAGCTGGCTCAGGCATGAGCTGAAGAAGCGCGGGAAGAACTACAGCTCTACGGATACAGAAGAACCACTGGAAAAGCTCTATAGCTTCAAAAAAGAATCAAAAGCGGTTTTTGAAAGCGTTGAAGGATGGAAATTAGAGAAAATCTCTGCAGAGAAGTTAGGAAAGACCCTAGTATTTCCAAGTAAGAGATGGAGGAAATTCGCATCAGAAAAAGGTGGAAAAAGACCTACAGTTATGAAGGCTGCAGAAAGGATAAGATATGGGGAAGAAGTAGAGGAAGATATCAGGAAAGCAGTGGATATAAGGAAAATCAAGGAGATGGAAGAAGACATAGGAGATGGAGAGGACATAAGGATTGTTCTAGCCTATTATAGAGATGAAAGGATTCCAAGTATCTTTGATGGAAACCACAGGGCGGTTGCTTTAGCGTTGAAGTCCTTGAGAGGAGAGAAACTCCCAAACATCAAGGCATTTATAGGTCAGAATGAGGGAAACGGTATAGTGGACTGGGACTGTAAGAAGTGTGTGCCTGCAGAGGAGGCTGGCAAACTTTAAAAAATTTCACAGAAACCCAAAAAAGAGGAGAAGATGGACTACAGCGAACTCTCAAGAGAGGAACTGGAAGAAGTAGTGAAAGCCTTAGAAGAGCAGATAGAGATTCTTGAAGAGGAGAAAGAAAATATAGAGGGAAAGGCCAAGAAGGTGAAAGCTGATTTCGAGAACTACAAGAAAAGAGAAAAAGATAGGAAGGAAAGATGGAAAGATGAGGCCCGGGAAGAACTGGCGCATGATCTTATAGCGGTTCTTGACAACCTCGAGAGGGCTATAACCTCTGCAGAAGAAGACAGCAGTATTGTCCAGGGAGTGAAGATGGTGGCGGACCAGCTCTACGAGGCGCTGGAGAAAAGAGGTCTCCAGAGGATAG
The DNA here is from genome assembly GCA_964633675.1 of uncultured archaeon. Classification (GTDB taxonomy): domain Archaea; phylum Nanohalarchaeota; class Nanosalinia; order Nanosalinales; family Nanoanaerosalinaceae; genus JAXINT01. The sequence continues at coordinate 4,550 of CAZWHR010000018.1, forward strand.
ATGCAGAGGGAGAAGAGTTCGATCCTAAGATCCACAATGCGGTAGAGACTAGAGACCATGATGAAGAGAACAAGATACTGGAGATGATAAGGCACGGATACATGTACAACGACAAGGTTCTGAGAGAGGCAGAGGTTGTCGTAGGTAAGAAATCGAAAGATTAGTAGAAGCTACAATTTTTGGAAAATAATTTGTTTTTATAAGAATTGCCGGATACGTTAGGAGGGAGATTGAAATGAATAAAAATCACCGATTTAGAAAAGGCGGTTCTCATACAGAAAAACTTCCTCACGAGATAGAAGCAAAGGATGGAAAAATGAAAGTACTGGATATGTGTTACGACTGTGAGGCGGAAAGGATAGCAGTTTATAAGCCCAGCTTCGTTTTAGACCCTCATGAGGAACACGCATCAGGAAAAGAAGCCAGAGTATATCTTGATCAGAACGAAGAACTACCAGAATGGGTGGAGAATGTGCTAGAAAAAGCAGAAAGTACATTTAACAATGTTGAAATAGGCGCTATAGTATGGGATAGACAGAGATATCCTGACCCAAGTATGGAAGAAGATCGCGCTACTCTATCTCTGGCTACAGACGAAAGCGAGTACAATATTACCTACAAACAGGTAAAAATGGAGGTTCAAGAATAAAAACCTCTATTTACCCGGTTATTCATCGTTAGGTTGGGATTTTTATAGAATGCTTCTGGCATCTTCGGGATCCATAAAGAGGCGAACCGAAAATATTAAAAAAATTGCGTAGGACACCGGATAACGAGATCTCTACCCCTCCTTTATAAAGTTCAAGTCTCTTTCAACCAAGGTGAACTAGACATGCCCGCTAAAAATAAGATCATCGGAATCGACCTCGGTACAACCCGTTCAGCAGTTGCAGCAGTAAAGGACGGAGAACCCCAAATACTTGAAAACAAGGAAGGCGAAAGAGTAACTCCTTCTATAGTTGCATTTGACGATGGAGAGAGGCTTGTAGGGAAGCCCGCAAAGAACCAGATGATAGTCAACCAGGAAAATACTGTTAAGTCCATCAAGAGGCATATGGGTGAAGACTACGAGGTCGAACTTGACGGAGAAAGTTATACTCCTCAGGAGATATCCTCCATGATCCTTCAGAAGTTGAAGCAGGATGCAGAAAACAAGCTTGGAGGAAAGGTGAAGAAGGCAGTTATCACGGTTCCAGCGCATTTCGACGACCACCAGAGACAGGCGACAAAGGATGCAGGAGAGATCGCAGGTCTTGAGGTCGAGAGAATTTTGAACGAGCCTACAGCCGCAGCGCTAGCCTATGGACTGGACGATGACAGGGAGAAGACGATACTGGTGTACGACTTCGGTGGAGGAACTTTCGACGTTACAGTTCTGGAGATAGGAGATGGGATTTATGAGGTGCAGTCCACAGAGGGGGACAACGACCTTGGAGGAGACGACTTCGACCAGGAGATAGTGGACTGGGTGTTAGAGAAGTTCGAAGAGGAGAATGGGGTTGATTTATCCGAGGACAAGCAGGCGCTCCAGAGGATAAGGGAAAATGCAGAGGAGGCGAAGAAGGAACTGAGCTCTCGGAAGCAGGCGAAGATAAACATACCGTTCATCTACCAGAACGATGGCGACACATACAACATTGACTACGAGCTTACAAGGAGCAAGTTCGAGAGCCTGGTCCAGAAGCTCATAGAGAGAACCACAGAGCCTACAGAGAAGGCTATAGAGGATGCCGGTATAGAAAAATCAGATATAGACTCCGTTATTCTCGTAGGAGGAACCACAAGGGTTCCAGCAGTCAGGGAACATGTTCAGGCAATAACCGGTATGAAGCCAGATCAGTCCGTAAGTCCTGACGAGGCAGTTGCCAAAGGTGCAGCAATACAGGCAGGATCGATCTCAGGAGAGATGGACGACCTGCTGTTGCTTGATGTTACACCTCTAAGCCTTGGAGTGGAAACCAAGGGAGGTATAACCACCAAGCTGATAGAGAAAAACACCACTATACCTGCGGAAGAGACTAAAACGTTCACTACAGCGCAGGACAATCAGTCAGTGGTAACTGTTAATGTTCTCCAAGGAGAGCGAGAGATGGCCAAGGACAACAAGAGTCTTGGACAGTTCAACCTTCAAGGCATTCCTCCGGCACCTGCAGGGCAGCCACAGATCGAGGTTACCTTCTCTATAGACGCTAACGGCATACTCAACGTGTCTGCAGAGGAGAAACAGTCAGGCAAGGAGCAGAGCATAACCATCGAGGATCAGGCAAGGCTAGACGAAGAAGAGATCGAGAGGATGAAGGAAGAGGCAGAGAAACACGCAGAGGAAGACAAGAAGAAGAGAGAGTTTATTGAAGCTAAAAACAAGGCAGATCAAGCCATAAGGCAGGCAGAAGATCAGATAGAAGAGTTTAAAGATCAGGTAGATGATAAAATAGTAGAAAATGTCAAAGAGGCAATAGAGAGGCTTGAAGAAAAGAAGGAAGAGGCAGAAGAAGCAGAAGATATAGAAGAAGCAATAGAGGAATTACAGGAAGAGATGCAGGAGATAGGCAAAGAGATCTACGGTGACCAGCAGGGAGCAGGTCCAGGAGGCATGGGCGGAGTAGATCCTTCAAATATGAGCCAAGAAGACATAAAGAAGGCAGCGCAGAACATGGCAGGAGGCCAGGGATCTCAAGAACCCCCGGGACAGCAGGGATCGGAAGGCGAAGATGTAGTAGAAGCTGATTACGAGGAAGTGGAGGACAGCGAAGGCGAAGAAGACGAAAAGGAGGAGTAAACAAGTAAACACTAGATATAGGGCAATGCCAAAGAAATACTACAAGCTCCTAGGGGTGTCTGAAGATGCCTCCCAGGAAGAGATAAAGAAGGCCTACCGGAAAAAGGCGAAGAAATACCATCCGGACTCTAATTCTAAAGAAGCTGACGAGGAGAAGTTCAAGGAGATAAACAAGGCCTACGAGGTCCTATCAGATGAGGAAAAGAGAAAGAAGTACGACATGTTCGGAGAGGAAGGCGTAGGAGCTACAGGATCACAGGGATTCCAGGGAGGCGGGTTCAACAACATACAGGACCTTTTTGAGACCCTTTTTGGCGGTGGTGGTAGAAGAAGGAGACAGAGGAATAAGAGGGGTCAGAACCTGAAAATAAAGGTATCGATAAGCCTGGAAGAGGCATACACAGGAACAACAAAGACCTACCAGGTGAAGAGGAGAGATATTTGCCCAAAATGTGGCGGTATCGGCGCTGAAAATGGCAATACGCAGGCCTGTTCTAAGTGTAACGGTAGAGGAAAGATCAGCAAGGTTCAGAGAAGTATATTTGGAAGAGCACGGACGGTAACGGAATGTGATGCATGTAACGGTAGAGGAGAGATCCCTGAGGAGAAATGTGGTGAATGTAACGGGAAAGGAGTTACCATGCAGGAGGAGACCCTGGAAATAGAGATACCAAAAGGCGTGAGAGATGGACAGAGGCTTAGGCTTCGTGGTAAGGGGCACAGATCCAGGAACGGAGATTCTGGAGATCTCTATGCGTTCGTGACCGTGGAGGATCATCCGGAGCTCCAGAGGAAGGACAACGACCTGTTTACAACCTTGAGGATCGGGATTGGGGACGCAGTTCTCGGAACCAGCGCAGAGATTCCTACAGGAGATTCAAAGATAGAGGTAGATGTACCGCCAGGCACACAGCCAGGACAGGTGTTGAGAATCGAAGGCAAGGGTATGCCTGGAAGGAGAGGTAGACATGGAGACCTCTACATAAAAATTGATATCGAAGTCCCCGAACAGGTAGGTGAGAACTACAGGGAGCTTCTAGATGAATTAAGGAAGGAAGCAGAGACCGAGAAATCCTTCTTTGAGACGGTTAAAGATGTTATAGAATAGAAGAAATTCTTGAATCCTCTCTGCTCTTCGTTCGTTAATCTTCAGAAAAAAATTCGATACATTTTAAAGACTGAAGGAGACTATAAGGACACATGTCCTCATACGTTGTGGTCAAAGGAAAAGAGTCCAAGACAGAAGGATACCTTGAGAAATTGAAGGAAAAATCAGAAGAGCATGAAATAGATCTTGAAATAGTTGAATACGAGGATATTGACGAGGAATTCTACAGAAATATTACAGATAGGAAAGCTATAATACTACTAGGGAATATAGAAGATCCAGAAAAATTGGAGGACGCAGCAGGTTCTGTTCCCGCAGTTTCAGATAAGGAGTACGAGAACTTCCAGAACCTGGATTTTGACAACTTGGTCTCGGAGGCGCTGTATGAGCGAGTTATAGATACTCCCGAAAAGGAGAGAGCGCTGGAACTGAAGAGATACTTGGAAGAAGCAGGAAAGCTAGGTATAATTATACACGAAAACCCGGATCCTGACGCAATGTCTTCGGCTGAAGCACTCAGGGAGCTGTCAGAGAGTTATGGATCTGAAGCAGAGGTTCTTTATTCCGGGAAGATCAGCCACCAAGAGAACAAGGTACTGAAGAACGAAATGGAGCTGGATCTCATACCTCTGGAGGATATAGAGAACCTGGAGGAGAAGCTGGAGATCTACGACAATCTGGCCATGGTGGACACAGCACCTACGAACACCAGGATTCTGGATAAAAAAGATATAGAGGAAAAGTTAAGTATAGTTCTGGATCATCATGAGGGCTGGGAAGAACTTTTGGAACATGTGGATTTCTCACATGTTGATACAGAGAGAGGTGCAGTTGCCAGCATTATAACTGACTACTACACGCTTTTAGATGAAGAACCGACAGAGAAGGTTGCAACAGCTCTTTGTCACGGAATAAGATCAGATACAGGAGCACTGAACCCTGCGGAAAACACCGTACATATAAAGGACATAGGTAGCTACCATTACCTAGACAAATACATTAATAGAGAGAAACTAGAGAATATAATCGACATCCCGATGAATGTGGGAACAGCAGCAACCATTATGGAATCCCTTGAATCCATAATAGAGGATTCAGGCGAAGATACGGATCTATCGAACCACAACGGTACTACCATAATCTCTAAACCCGGTTATGTGGAAAGTGCGGACGCTTTATCCCAGTCATCCGACGTTATAAGACATATAGAAGGTCTGGAAACCGTTATGGTCTACGGAATGGTGGAAGACGGAAGGATCTTTGTGAAAGGAAGAAACACCGATCCCAAGAAAAATCTGGTAGAGGAATTTGAGAACATAGCCGAAAAATTTGAGCACTGCAGTGGCGGGGGGAAAGGAGGGAAGAAGAGCAAAGCATCTCTGGAGTTCAGACCAGAAGCGCTTGTACGCCTCCCTGATGATTCCAACCAGGACATAGACGACTTCAGAGATCTGATAAAAAACTCATTTGAGACTCTTGTACGTGAAACCTATCTCGAGGAAATATAATATATTCAGTATACTTAGTCTGCGCCAGACGCTTTACTTCCGTGACCTTTACAATGTGGAATAGATTTAACTATACACACGAGAATTTCTCTACATGGTCAAGAACAGCACCATAGCGCTATTTTTATCAGGCGCCGTAGCAGGGGGGATAGCTACATACCTCTTCCTGAAGAGCTGGATGGAGCACCGGATGGAAAAATGGAAGAACGAGGCCAGTGAAGGGATCAAAGAGGAGGCGCTGGAGAGGAGTAGAAGCGTCCTTAAGGGGAAGATAGGGGAGCATATTGCGCCTTTCACCAGAGGATTCAATTACGAGCCCTCGGACTGTAGGTTTATAGGTGCGCCGATAGACTATCTTATATTTGAGGGGCTATCTGAAGGCAAGCTGGAGAAAATCGTTCTTGCAGACATTAAGACGGGGAAGCAGGCAGGTCTTACAGAGGAGCAGAAAGAGATAAAAAAATTGGTCAAGGAGGGAGATATAGAATGGAAGACTCTGAAGATGGAAGTAAAAGGATAAGACCAGCAGATCTAAAAGAAGATGGAGGAAATCGCATACTAATAGTAGAGCCTGATGATGAATACTTAGATACTGCAAGAGAAGAGATTAAAGAAAATGGCGATAATATCCAGATAAGCACAGCCAAGAACTACTGGGATGCAAGGTGGGAATATGAGGAAGGGGTTGACGGCATAATATCCGCGTTGTACTATCCATCAGGTATGAACGGAAAAAAGATCCCTGGAGCAGCCGAACGCCTAAAAGAACTTTTAAAGCCAAAGATAGAAAAAATAGACGGGTATCAAAGGACTAGTAATGGAACTGATTACTTTAGCAATTCAGAATATCTTGGAGGCAAAGATTCACAACAGGAGGCACAGCAGGAGGCGCTACCTCTTGATACAGAAACATACAGGCTCTTCTTTGAGCAGTGGATGAAGCCACTGGAGTCTATAGAAGAAGAAAAACACTACCAGCCACCCAAGGCCAATCTGCCACCAATGTCTCTATTATTGGCGGATTATGTAGAGCAGGATAATGGATTCAAGGAATTACCCTTTGTGGTATGTACAGACAGGTACAGAAAAGGAGCCAAGACTTATCCTGTTATAGAAGTCCTGAGAGATATATTAAGAACAAACTTCAAAATACAGGCCCCATATAAGGAACGTGATTATACTAGTATACCCACGGAGGTAAAATCGGGAAACCCCGAGCCAATCAATGAAGATAAAGAGTTCCAAAAAGCCTACGAGATTCTTGAGGGAGAACTGTTAAAAGCCTAATTTCTATCAGTCTTCAGCTCCAAAAAGAACTCTCAGAGCTAGGTGGGTTGGAAGATAAATCAAAAGAGGAACTCCTATCAAAAGTAGAGCTAAATATGTCAAAGGGCTAGTAAAGGATTTTCCTGCAGATCCCGAGAGCGCAAACACCATGTTAATGTTCTGCGAGGGCTCAGTCAAGAGATAGGTGGCGGGTAGGACAATCCAGGCAAGTATAGTCTGGTATAAGAGAGCGCGAGAATCATATCCAAGCCTGTACACCAGCCATACAAGTACCGGTGGCAGAAATAGATGGAATAGAGATAAGCCTCTCAGGAATAATGGGAGGGACGAATCGAACATAAAAGTTGTCAGGCCTGTAAGATTTGTTCCTATAGCAAGGTTCAGCAAGAACTCAATGCTCCAGAAAGAATCAAAAACTAGGACTGCGAGAGCCATCATGCTTGCAAGGAGGCCGTTTTCCCTCCAGATAGCCACAAGGGTAAGGAGTAGAGCGATATCGGAGAACCATAGGAAGTTGGTTACGCCGTAGTATTGCCAGTAGACCGGGACTAGAACTGCTACAAATGCAGTATAGGCTACTTTTATACATAGAGACCTCGGGTTGGATAGTTCCAAGTTCTCCGTAGTGTCCTCCCGGGATTCCATATCAAGGGTATTGGAAGAAGTAAGATAAAAATCTTTATCCCTGGCGGAATAAGAGACTGTTCACAAAGCGTTTCTAACCGATACAAATATCGAATCGAAATAACAGGACAGGCAAATAGAAAAGGATAAAAAACCTAATATCGCATTAGCCTGTATTAGGAAACTTTAAATGACCGGATAGAGGGTAAGTATATGGGAGATAACTACGACATTCTTGTAATTGAAAGCAATAGAGAAATAACAGAATCTTTCAGAAATTATGTCAAAGGCTTAGAAGTCTCTGACTATGTAAATATTTATCCTGAAGACAACGTAGAAGATGCATGTACTACATTGGAGGAGAAAAATATAGACGGAATTTGCTCCAGTATGAGCTATTCTCTAGGATTTGAAAAAGGAAGCTCTCTAAGTATAGCAGAACACGTAGCGGAGGAATACGTTAGAGATATAGTCGGTAAATTTCCTACAGATGTGAAAGAAGATAACGAATATTTTTTAGCCAGCAGCTTTATGAGTGAAGAAAATATACGGATAGATGATAAAAACTCCTACAGGGTATTCGACCGAGAGGTATACGAAAAACATCTAGAAGACTGGCTGAATGCGGACGGAGAAAACCATATATCCCTTCCTGTATATATGGCAGAGCAAAAGGAAAGACTTGAAACAGAAGAGGAGATAAAGAAATCTCCTTTTGTGGTATGTACTCAGCGTTCTAAGAGAGGTGCAAAGACCTACCCTCTCCTCCTAGCAATACGATCGATAGTAGGCTCTGATCTCTTTTCCGTCTCCACCCCCAAGTACAGAGACGCAAAACTTAGGTACGAAGAAGAACCAAAGAACCTAGATAAAGAGACTGTAGGAGCCTACAGGGCAATAGCCAACAAAATAGCTCGGATGGAAGAAAGCAATGGTGGCCACCAGGAGGATGCAAACAGGGTGAGAGAACGTTTCGGCCTAAAGATCGGAGTAACCTTCCGCTAAGGAGAATGATATAATATATGAAAAAGACATCAGTAATAGGGGCGGGTACAATGGGAAGCGGGATTGCACAGGTGTTTCTACAGGCAGGTTTAGATACAGCGCTTATAGATCGATCGGAGGAGCAACTTGAGGAGGCCGAGCAGAATATAAGGAAAGGTCTGGAGAAATTCAGGGAGAAGGGAAACCTAGATGAAGATCTAGAGGAAGTAATGGGTCGGCTGGA
>CAZWHR010000019.1:0-10445 GCA_964633675.1 uncultured archaeon
CTGATCCTCCGAGCCGGAGTATACAAAGTTGCCACTCGGACCAGCAGAAACACTGTTAACAGTATAAGTGTGTCCGGTGAAGTTCCAGACTTCAGAACCATTTACACCCCACACCTTACGAACCGTATCATCCCGCGAACCAGAATATACAAAGTCGCCGTTCGGACCGGCAGAAACACTGAAAACATTGCTTGTGTGTCCGGTGAAGCTCCAGACTTCAGAACCATTTACACCCCACACCTTACGAACAGTCTTATCAGTAAATCCGCCACCACTGTAAACAAAACCACCATTCGGACCAGCAGAAACACTTTCAACATCGGTGGTGTGGCCGTTGAAGCTCCAGACTTCAGAACCATTTACACCCCACAACTTACGAACAGTCTGATCCCGAGAGCCAGAGTATGTGAAGTTACCGTTCGGACCAGCAGAAACACTGTTAACATAGTCAGTGTGGCTGTTAAAGCTCCAGACTTCTCCTGCTACATCCCCTACCGTGTTGTTTAGCATCAATGAATTGTTTAACTCTTGAGTGTCGGAGAAGGTTCCTTGGTTCCATTCCACCCCTTTATCCACAGTAAAAATTCCGGCCAGACCCACTCCAATAAAGAGAATCAAAATAACAAGCACTGCGACCGGATGCTTATCAAATTGAGATTTTCCATTTGAATCCTTTGAGCCAGATGTCTTGGACCTTAACATTCCAGATAAATATTGGTGGAACCCCTATTTAAACATTCCCTATAATGATTTATTTAAAGGGTGTTAATCAAGAGGGAAAAACGGTTTTTCTTAAGCTTTTCAAAGTCTTAAATATATTTTACAGGAGGCAATGTAGTTTTTCTGATATCTAGCTGGAGATAGATTTAAAGTAAACCTATTACAAGAGATAGAATGGTAGTTTCATAATGCCAAAAATTGATTCCTATGACTTTGGAGAGATAGTAATAGATGGAGAAAAATACGAGAACGATGTTATAATATTTTCAGACAGGGTCTACAGCAACTGGTGGCGTGACAAAGGCCACAGGCTACAGCCACAGGATCTGGAAAAAGTAGTGGAAGCAAATCCGGACAAGCTGATAATTGGAAGAGGCTACAACAGGCGCATGAAGGTTTCAGAAGAGACGAGAGAGTTTTTAAAAGACAAAGAAATAGATTTCAAGATCTACAGCACTAGAGATGCCTGGAAGAAGTTTAACGGATCTGAAGGAAATGTAGTTGGTGCTTTCCATCTGACCTGCTAGATTTCTCTATTCACTAATGCCTTTTTACAGCCACTCAAAAGAAAATTAAAGTTCTGAAAAACTGACAAGATATTCTAAAAACCTATATTCCCCTCCCCAAACAATAAACAAATCCGGATAATGGACAAAGCCCGATCGACCACAACACTTATAAATGTGGACTACTCGGTAACAACATCGGTTATGGGAGATAGAAAGAATGGCGGGGTCCGGGATTTAATCGGGCTTTTTGGTATTTTAGTGGCTCTAGCAGCCTTTTCTACTATAGCTGTAGCTATACCTAATCCAGCTAACTCCGATACAGTAAATAACTCCGTAATACTAGGTGAAAATAATTTAGAGGATGTAAAGGACATACTGGACCAGGATGCGCTCGAGAAGGTTATAGAGAGCCGGAAGTTGGGTGCAATAATAGACAAAGACAAGTTAGAAAAGGTTGTAGATAAGAGTAAAGTGGCTTCCCGGATGGAAAAGCGAAGGCTGGCGGATATCCTTAATTTGGAGGACATGATAGATCTTATAGAGAACCAGCAGATAGAGGTTCTCGTAGGTAAGAACGGTTACGATGATTTTGGAGAGTTCTTCCAGGGAGAGGACTTCAGAAATATCGAAGATACTGTAGATATTCTACAATTCACCGACAAGGAGCTAGGAAGATTTATAAAAGACGAGAGAGTCGCAGACTTGCTTGCACACCTAAAGTTTGGGGAGCTGAACGACATACTTGGAAAGAAGGTTATAAAGTACACTGATCTCGGGAGAATATTGGACGATGAGAGGCTTGCAGAGCTCATTGAACGAGATGATACGGATGATGTAGTCCAGGTTCTGAGAGACGAAAAACTGAAGGATGTAATACACAAGGGCGAAATCAAGAGTATCAGCGACATAATAGACGAAGGAGATCTTGACAAACTTTTGGACAATGAAGATATAGCGAAAGCTCTTGACGGCAATGATTTCGGGGAGGAGCTGAGCGATTCAGAACTCTACAGCCTTCTAAAGAACCAGAAGGTAGGAAAACTCCAGCCTATAATGGATGAAGAGGATGTAATGCAATTTATAGATTTTGAGAAAGTTCTCAACCTTGCTGAGGGCTCCAGCGATTTCTCATACATCTCAAATATAATAAGGAACGAGTTTATCGGGGATGTCATAAATCTCAGGGATCGCGAAGATCTTGGAGACCTAATATCGGATGAGGATATTGGAAGACTTCTTAAGAAGAGAGGCTTTTCTCTAGGCTACAACCGGAACAACTTTCCAAGTCTAAAGATGAGAAATATTATAACCGATAGAGGTCTCAGCATCCTCTTTGAGGGTAAGACCATCGCCGATATAGAGCATCTAGTTCAGAGCGAGGATGCTGATGACTTGAGGAGACTTATAGCAGAGAGCAAACTTGACTCCATCGGAGAGGAAGAGCTACTTGAATTTATATCAGACAGAGATATAGTCCATATCCTGGCTATACTGGGAGAAGAAGATCTCGATTCTGTACTTAAAGACAGTGTGACCAACGAGGAACTGGCAAAAATTATGCATAAAAGGAAGCTTGATAGAGTTGTAAGCAACAGAGACTTGGGGATCCTTATAAAGGATGAAAGCCTCGGGGATTTTGCAGATCTTTTGGATGATGCTTCGCTTGGAAGGGCACTAAAGAGAAGAGGACTTGCCAATCTTATAGAAGACGCTGAATTAGGAAGATTTCTGAGAAAGAAGAATATTGAAGATATTATAGACAGTGTAGAGGTAGAGGGAAGGCACAGAGATAGATATGATAGGGATCGATATAAGGATAGAGAACAGCACTATAGGGATGGAAACAGGAGATATGGCCACAGAGAGGGGGGAAGATGTTCTAACTGGTTCACCTATGGAGGTCTGCCTGATTCAGGTAGATACTACAACAATTCCGGGCACAGAGTATACTTTGAAGAGGACTATAGTCCTCCAATATCACCGGATCATCCGAACCACATGAGCAGATACGAGAGAGGTTACAGTTACGATCGTAACTACAGGGAAAACTCTATTAGTTACACTGGGCCACGCAGGACAGGTTGCAGGAGAAGAGATGACATAACCGTCAGAGAAGCTCTAGGACACTCTGAAAGGGAAGGTTCCGGCGATAGCTACGATTCAAGCTCCGAAACTTCCAAGAAGGTGGAAATTACCCAGGTCGCTACACCAAAGGTCATCAACCCTGACAGAGAGTTCAAGATCAGTGTAAGAGTTTCCAACAATAGAGATCGCAGTAAGAGGACAAAAATTACAGCAGGTATCGGAAAGAACAGTATAGGATCCAAGAGTGTGGAGGTGTCTTCAGAAGGACATAAGACGGTTACATTCACTGCAAAGTACAACGGCTCTGATGACGATGCCAATCTCAAGATAGAGGCGGTTAGTGGTAGAGAGACTGATGAATTTGTAGTGGAGCTAAATATAGCTACTATAAATGCCTTCCTGGAGCTGTCTCCTGAAGAAATCCAGGCTGAAGAAAACACTCTACTAAAGGGACAGGTGGAAGAATCAATTGAGGCTAGTGGAGTGAAGACTAGCGCAAATGTATATGTAAACGGAGAGAAAAGAGGAATCGTAAGTACCGATTCGAATGGAAAGTTCAGGAGACATCTAAAGATAGATAAGGCAGGAAAATACACTGTAAAGGTTCAGAACTCCGACTTCGTTGCATCCGAAGCCCTTGAAGTAAACCCGGTTATAGATGTGGAGGATATAAACGCTCCGAGTGAGATAAAGGCTGGTGAGAGCTTCAAAATCTGTGGAGATATTCTGGGAAGAGGTGTGGAAGAAGTTGAAGTAGGATTATTTATCGAAGGGAACAATTCAGAAAATAGGACAGTCCACACTGGCGGAGGATCCAAACAGGTCTGTTTTGAAAGAACCTTCAAGGGAACAGGGAAACACCATATAGCTGTCAGGGCAGGGCTGAACAGCCTAGAAAGAGGTCTAACTAAGGATATAAAGGTAGAGGACTCTCTGATAATAGAAAGCAGAGCCCTTGTGATGGAGAAGGGTAACTGGAGCGACCTTAAGATTAATGTATCCAATACTATCTCACGGGAGAGAGAAATAAGGGTCTACCTGGCTGACCTAGAAGAGGGCGAGGCAAAAGAATACGTGAAGAATGTCACCATACCTGCAACTTCCAAGAGTCAGGTAGTATTTGAGATAAAGCCCGACCGTCTTGGAGAATACAGTGTTATCGTAGAAGCAAGCTCGGAGAGATATACTAATTCCAAAGCTATAAGGATAAGGGCGGAGTCATCATATTCCATTACTTCCCAGACACTTAAATGGGTGGATAGGAAGACCGGAGCTATCAGGTCATCCAAGGACCTGAAGGATCGAACTATAGGTCTTTGGGATTATATATACAACCTTGTAAGGCGGAATAAATACGTAGGTCTTGGACTGCTTGCTATAATACTGGTCGTGGCAGTTGTTACAAAGACCCGCGACATTCTAAAGAGGCCTAATCCGCTTGAACCCTACTACCACCAATGATAAACCCTGGAGGATACATATACCTTTTAAAGCAGAATAAATTAACGCTGGTATGGGGCTGATTATTATAATAAGGGTCGTGGCAGTAACTATAGATGTTAAATAAGTTTTAATGGAGTCTAGCCCTCTTGAAGTATTTAATCTCCGCATAAGTTGCTGGGGTGGAGAAAAAGTTCTTCTTATCTATCCCTACAGAGATCTATACATCCACTTAGATCCGTGGAACTTCCACTTCTATCATAGCAGAAACTGAAGCATTCATCTCTGTCATTTGGAAGTCTACTTGGGTTAGAAGGTATTCTTCCGGAAGGCCTGCTCTGACTTCTCTGCTGACCTCTGACATTAACCTGAGTCTCCTTCTCTTCTACATAGGTATATTCCAAGTGCGTTTTGAGTACAAGATCAGTAGGTGTATCTATAGCCGCCTGACTTATATCAATAGTACAGAAAATCTTCTTCTGTTTGTCATACATTATGAGGTTTCCTCCCTCCAGCTGGCATCCCCTTACTTCTGCGTTCCCTGCTTCAAGCTGCACATATGAACCAGGTAGAAGTGTGTGACGACCCTGCCTGTCTTTAGCCAGTCTTCCATCACCTACATTCTCTATAACTATTGGGAGAGTTACAACTCCTGCCTCAGCAGGTAGGGGTTCATTTGCGTCTACAGAAACGCGCATAGGTCCTCCAGTATAGTCGGTAGAAATACGTCTAGTAGAAGGGTCTTCATCGTATTCATCCCTGAACCTTTGGAAGGGTATAACTGTGAACTCCGACCTAGCATCTGTAATATAGTCGTACTTTACTCTAAGACCTACATCATAGTTATAGGAACTTCCACTCTCTAGAGATACATCTATAAGTGGATTTGCAGTGAAGGTTCGGCTCCTGCCCGGCAAATTGTTGTTACGGTCAACTCCATCAAGCCTGATCCTGTCACCAGTGTATACGAAAGGCTTATCAATCCATGCCGCCTTGAAAAGCTTCACCTCCCTCAACCAGGCTGTTGATTCTCCTGTGTTCTGCATCTTTATTGTAAAGGTCGCCCGGTCTCCAGTATAATATGTGTCTGTAGCAGACCTAAAATCTATGCTTAGACCGTCGTTCCCGGTAAAAGTAGGCGAATTAGTCTGAGGCTGTGACTGGCCACTTCCTCCTATACAGCCTGCAGTTACCAAGGAGGCAGCCACAAAGAGAATCAACAGTTTTCTATCCATGTTCTCACCCATTTGCTGTAGTGTCTTCAAACTAAACTTTTTTTATCCTTGGTATTTATAAGTTCTGTCTTTACAACCGTATCAAATAGATTGGAGTTTTTTAATCCTTACTTGCAAACATCCAGACATGCACTCAGACCTAAAGATTCTTCCTGCCGTCTATAGCAGAAGTTGAAGCAGTCTTCTCTCTTTTTAGGAACTTCTTCAGGCCCTACAAATTTTCTTCCTCCAGGTAAAGGTTTGTCCGACTCTGAAGGCAGTATTTTTAAACTTATACTTTTCTCTTTCCTATATTCGTATGTACCTCGCAATCTAAGCGTGTATACTGTTCCTGGTGTAGGCCTATTAAGCTCCATAGAACATTCTACATCCTGCAACGTCTCGTCTGAGGGAATTCCCATAAGGCTACATTCCTGGAGAGAGCTTTTTCTGATTTTATCATTTTTAACAAACGATCCTTTATAGGTCATTTCAATAGGAGAGAGGAGTTCTCCACCTCCTTCATTGGTTAAAGTGTAATCCAAGTTCATGCTCCTTGTGTCGGCCGGAAGCGGTGAGTCATAGTTTACAGATATCCCTATGTCTCCATTGCTTATGCTGTAGGTCTTCTGCGACCTCCTGCTAGAATCAAATTCGCTGGATCTCTGGAACTCTACCTCCACAGCCTTGCTGTCATCCGATACCTGGGTCAGGTAAGTAAATTTGATATAGGGCTCTACGCTGAACTTCTCGTTACTTTGTTTAGATATAGACTGGCAGTTATCCCCACACTCCAAGATCCATATACACTGCTTTCTGGAACCTGTAGAAGGTCTCTCTGTACCTCTCAATCTTCCGAGATCACATTTCCTCTCCCCAACGACATTAAGAGGCCCGGTGTTAAGGAGTGTAGCCTCTAGTCCCTCTACACCTACCTTGTTTCTGTTCTGGAATAAGACATTTACTCTGGTCTTCTCACCTCTCTTTATATCGGTGCGTGAGATAACAAGATCAGATATAACCACTCCCTCTTCGGAAGCCTTCTGTTCGCCCTGCTGGTCGGACTCAGGCCCTAGACACCCGGCTAGTAGCAGAACTGCTATCAGACCGGCCACTGCCAGATATCTACTTCGCACCGCCATCCACCCCCACTTGAATGTCTGAAAGATCGTATCGGTAGCTGAAGTCAGCTCTGGCGCTTAGAGTAACTATATTGCTCTCAACCCTCAGGTTTCCCGGTGTACAGGTAAAGCTCTTCCTGGGCTGACTCTTTGCATCTTCCAGATATTCTAGGACATTAGGGTTCCTAGCATCCGAAGAGACCTCACAGTTAAGGAGGTCTGAAGGCTTTGAGGAGAGGTCTGAGATCCTTATAGCCTGTTGAGGGGTGCCAGGTCCCTGGTTCTCTACAAAAAGCTGAGCTGTGAACTCTCCGTCGGTCTGCACCCAGTTGGAAGGGGCATCAAGGTTTAATACCAGAGGTGAGGGAGATGAAGTTGGCGCCTCCATAGATCTCCTCTTGGCATCCCTATCTCTCAATATCTGGATCTTTCTCTGTGCTGTCACCCCCTGAGCTGTGTCAAGATCAAATTTCAGGGAACATTCAAATCTCTTGCCGGGTTCAGGATCCTTATCTGTACGCTTCAATGTCCAGTCGAAGTCCAGGCTTTCTCCCTGTTCAAGCGCTACTCTCCTATCAGATTCGAAGAACCCTCTATCAATCTGGGCGTTTACAGAACCTCCCCTAGATATCTGACCTACATCTTCAGATTTCTCATATCTATAGGTAAGACCTTTATTATCTGTTTTGACTATTGACACTCCGCTACTGACTGCGGAAAAGATAGAAGGACATCTCGTCTTAAGAACTCCAGCGCTTAGAGCATTAAATGCCGCCTCTTCAGCAGTTCTTGCTCTATCTATAACATTTTTGAAAGGTATTACAACCGGGCTCCCACCAGTATTCTTCACGTTCAGAGTAACTCTGATATTCTTATCCCTATGGAGGTTACTGCAGTCTACGCTTTCACCATCGGAGTCAAGACATTCGGGGCCTCCTATCTGTAGCCCTTCACCTTCGCTCCGGGTAGGTTTGTCGCTTATCTGGCCTTGACCCGTGCACCCTGCGAGAAGCAAGGAGACAAAGACAAGTCCCAAAAGCAGGCTTTTCTTCACCATAGACTAGTATAAGGTATTTAATGGTTAAAAAACATTGTCATCTGAAGGCCTGAAAATGGAGAGAAACGAGAAACTAATTTGGATTGGCGCGGGAACTGTAGTTGCCACGGTAACTGTTGCAGCGTTCTTGAGCAACACGGTTCGGATGTTTCTATGGCGATATATCTGGGGTCCCATAGTTGCAGATGCAAAGAACCAATCTATAGCTGTATACAACGGGGTGGAAGCTGTAAAGAACTATAATGTATTTGATACAGGCCTTTATGCTTCTCTTGTAGCTCTATCGGCCTTTGGAGTCTACAAGTCATTCAGGAAGATGGAGATAAGTATTGACAAAGGCCTTATATTTAGTCTGGTGCCTTTTGTATTATTTGGAGAGTTCCTCAGAGTCATCGAGGATGCAGCAATAATTTCCTATCCCTACAGCATATTCCTTATATTTCCTGTATCAGGCATCCTAATACTCCTGATTGCTCTAGCCTCTATCTATATATCAAAGAGGCTTCAAGATCAGGGAACTATACAGGACTATAGAAGGCCAGTACTTTATGTATCTCTCCTTACCACACTGGCTGCAGCACCCGTTCTTCTATGGCAGGGATTCACACAGGGATTTGGAGACAGCCTTCTTGGACTGACATTGGCGCCTGTAATATCTCTAGGCGTCTTCCTTGCCATCCAGCAGTTCCTGGCAGGTATATGGCCAGAGACGTTCCTTAACAGTAGTGTAGGTATGATTGCCACTGCAGGACATGTGCTGGACGGCTCAGTGACTGCTTTTTCCCTATCTTCCTTAGGTTACATAGAGAAACATGTGGTTGCAAGCTGGATAATAGAGAACTTTGGAACTGCATACGCATTTCTTGCTGTCAAGGTTACAGTCATATTTGCCATACTGGGAATGATAGAGAAGGAAGGGGACAGGGAGTTCAAGCTACTGGTTCTGTTCTTCATAATAGCAGTTGGTTTGGGTCCTGGAATAAGAAGTTTCACAAGAGCGTTCCTCGGAGTCTAAAAGAACGATTCAGGAAAAACAGATAGTATTACGATATCCCGCCTACATTAAACTTTCCTCTCTCCGACTTCTTTGCCGTATAGTCTGCTTCAACATCTAGATTGAGGGTTCCTGCACTTGGAGGTATCCTCTTCAGACATGCTGAGGTAGTAGACTTACAGCCTCCCTCCTTACAGTCTATCTCTCCGGTTTCAGACAATCTTTTTGGATGGCTTGCTGAAGATATGCCTTCTCCTAATCCGGCATCGCATATATCCTCCGTTCCTTTAACTGAGAGTACGTTGAAGCTGTCTATCTTTGAATCATCTCCCTTTGCAGCAACTCTGACCGCTCTCTCGTTCTGATCAGGATTGTCCGGGTAGTAGAACAGCTCGCAGTCAGTATAGATAATAAGAGACACGGCGTCATCATGTCCTGTGGATATCTGTCTCAACAGGCTGCTGGCACCAGAGGATCTGCAGTTTTCCTGCCTGAATGACTCTCTTTCCGAAACTCCCATATTCTGTATATCTCTAACTTGAAGGTTGAGAACTGAGGATGTTGTGGAACTGTATTCCACGGTAACCTCTGGCTGGACATCAAGACCTGCAAACATTTTGGTCTTGTCCTCACAGTCTCCAGGGTTGTCTTCTCCAGGTTCTGCTATACAGCCGATCCGCGGTGTCAGATTTACAAGAAAGGTGAACCTTCTGGTCTCTCCAGGTTCTGTAAACACAATACCGTCCTCACCTATAGTCTTCCACCTATTAGGATTCTTGATCTGGGTAAATGAATTGAGCCTGTAGGTGGTGCTGGAGCTCCCTCTGCCGTCACGGTTGAGGACTATAGGGAACCTATTCTCTCCTCTCTTCAGCTCCAGATACATATCTTCAAGTCGTATGTTGTTTCCTCCCCTATTGGTAAGAGTAGCCTCCACCCTGCCACATCTTTTCCCACATACATCTCTCAGATTTATGACATCTACCACCGGCGCAGACACATCAACCTCCAAATAGTTCTGCGCTCTCACAGCCACTTCAGGGGTCTGTTCTTCAGTATTCTTCCAGTCCGGACAGTCTGTCCCACCAGCTTTTTTGCAGGCACATGATTCAATATAAGCATTTATCTTCTCGGTAGGAACGTCCTGTTTTGTTATAGCTTCTCTCCTGCACTGAGATCTGTAGGCTGCCTTTTTAGCACCTAGAACGGCTTGAGATGCTGCGCCGGAAACCGCAGCCCATCCATTAGATATTGCTGTTGCTGTACCGGATATAGGCTCCTCCACAATACTGTTAACTACTCTAC
>CAZWHR010000019.1:10455-12072 GCA_964633675.1 uncultured archaeon
CAGATCGTCTCCTACTACCGGGGCATAACCGGAGAAGAGGAATAAGAATATAAATATAAATGCAACAAAGAATACCAGATACTGGCTCCAGCTCCTAGACCGAGGTCTTGCTCTCCTTCGGTAATCCCGGTCTTGAGGAGTTTCCTCCGTTGAACTCCGTCCGTTGCGTTGGCTACTGTAAGCCCAATAGGCAGCAAAAGTATAGGTAGGTGCTAAACCTGCAAATGGCCATACATCGATCAGAGTTGAAATAGTGGAGATCTTACCGCCTATAAAAGGCTTCAAAACTAGAAATGTGCCCGCATCTATGGCAATTCCTATTCCATACCCTATAGGGCCGCCAAACCATTCCACAATATCCAGTATATCGTTGGCTATCGCGATTACAAAAATCAAGAGCCAGTTATGATGCTCACCAGGTTCGAAGTCACTCCAGAAAAACTCAACTATATTTCCCATAGAACCTCCCGAATCTCCACCACTAGAACCGCCTTCTTCTCCTCCAGAACCTCCCTGACTGCCCATGTTCTCTATGGTTCTCTTTCGAGCCTCTCCAAAACTTACGCTATCATCGTCTTCTGCCATTACTCTGTGTCCTCCTCAGGAGAAGATGCGCCTTCTATTCGTCCAGTTTTACACTAAGATCCGAAACCCTGTAGGATCCCTCGGTCTCAAGTGTTAAAGTATTCTTTCCTTCTACAAGATCGCTTCCCTTGAACTCAAAGGTATTTACGCCCGCATCCGGTCTGAAACTGTAAGTCCTCTCGTTCAGAGACAATTTTACAGGTCTAGCTATACCTATTTCCCCTATATCTAGCTTTATAGTTCCCTTCTCCTCCGCATCTATAAACTTGTAGTCAAACTTGGGAATGTTGAATGTCTCCCTCACGGTCTTCCTGGTGGTTGTAGCATAGTAGTCTATATCTATGTTAGCGTTGGAGAGTATATACCTTGATCCTGCGTTTGTGTAGAAGGATACCGTGTTCTCACCGCGCCTCAAGTTTGCATCAACCGAGGAGAAAGTCTTTGAGTAAGGTGTCGCTCTCTTGACAGCTGTCCTCTCCATGATGTTCTCGCCGTTTATATCCACTCTGAGAGGGTTGCGGGCGGTTACATCATCCGTTACACTGAAGGAGATCTCTCCCTTGTCAAATCCCTCAACCTCGTAAGGTAGCAGCCTGAAGGTCTTTATGTTCTTGCTGAACGCCTCATCGTTCAGTATTAGCTCCACATCTCTCAGGTTGTAGAGGGTCGTATCAAGGAACATTATACCCGGGCTCTCTGCAGCAATTCTTAGAGTGTTCTGGCCTTCAGAGACGTTTGAAAGCTTTATAGTGTAGGTCTTACCTGGGCGGAATTCCATCTTCTTCTCGGTGTTGCCGTTCAGGCCGAGCATCATCCTTCCAGAGGTATCCGCATCAGCCACTGTAAACTTCACATAAAGGGCTCTGGGCTTTCTTGCGTTAAACGTCTCTGTAACGGAATTATCAGACCAGAGGACGCTGTTCTTTACATTTACATTATCAAAACTACCTACAGTTTCATTAGAACTTCCCGGATCTACATCAATTCTATCAATACTTAGTACATTTCTGGAGGTCGAAGATATGTTACCTA
>CAZWHR010000020.1:0-11969 GCA_964633675.1 uncultured archaeon
CCTACGGGACAGCGCCCTCAACGCTGCGCCTTTGGCCACTTGGCTACCTCCGCCGGGGGGCGCCAAAATTTCTAACAGTAGAAGGTTTGATAGAAATATTTAAAACCCTCAGCCAGTGCAGGTGCTAGAACCGGCACAACCAACTTAAATAACAAGAGTCAAAAAAATAGAACTATGGGAGCGACAACTATCCAAGGTGTAAGGGTAAGGTGGGCCGACCATGCAACGGTCCAACTCCAGAACTCGATAAAGATATATATAGATCCTTTCAAGGATGCCATGGAAGGAGAATATGAGAAGGCTGATCTAGTTATAGCTACACACCCACATTTCGATCATTTCGATCCTGAAGCCATAAACCGGCTTGTAAAGGAAGATTCAACTGTTTTTGCCAAGGAAGGATGTAATATAGGTAAGATAAGATGTGAGGCGCTCTTCATGAACCCTGGAGATCAGAAGGAGATGCATGGTGTAACCATAACAGGTGTAGAGGCCTATAACGACCACAGATTCAGGAATCCTGGAGAGCCTTTCCACCCCCCAGGAGTTGGAATGGGGGTTATAGTGGATATAGATGGTGCCCGTTTCTACCATGCAGGCGATACAGACCATATAGACGAGATGGAGGCACTTTCAGAGGAAGAAATAGATGTGGCGCTTCTACCCATAGGCGGGACATATACCATGGATGTAGAGGAGGCTATAGAGGCAGCAAAGGACATCCAGCCATCAATAGTTATACCTATCCACTACAACATGATCGAAAGAACCGAGGCAGACCCCTACAGGTTCAAGAGAGAGCTCGAGAGAGACACAGACATACATGTAGAGGTTCTTGATCCGGATACCTGAGTTTTTTACATACCAAAGTTCTTCTCAGGTTCCTTCTCTTTCTCCTTCCCTTTCTGTACTAAAGCTATCTCATTAAAATCTCCTAAAATACTCTCCCACCGCATAGAGGCATCCTCTTCTGGTGTATAGTCAAAATCCCTATTGCTTAAATTGAACACTCTTTTTCCCTCCACTTCCCGCCAATATAGGCCCAGACCTACTGCTTTAGCTTAGCCCCCTCCCTTTTCATAGACAAAACGATTACACCGAAGTCTTACAATATACCTAATTTTTAAAGACCTTCCCAAAAACGAACGGAACAAATGGAACAGACTAAACTACTTAACCGTCACGCTCTTTGCCAAATTCCTGGGCTTATCTACAGGCAGACCCTTTCTATGCGCTATATGGTATGCAAGAAGGAATCCGATAGTTGCAGAGTATATAGGGAATCCGGCGCCATTTATAGGGATATCAAGGTCTCCGTAGTGAGGTGATATACGGACGGAGCGCGCTCCTCTGGTCTCCACCTCTTCCACATTTGAGAGTATCTCATCGTTCTTCTCAGGTATAAGAGAAAGTACAGGAGTTCCTTCCTCAATCAAGGCCAGGGTACCGTGCTTCAGCTCCCCACCCATCATGCCTTCCGCATGGATATAGGGTATTTCCTTCAGTTTCAGGGCTATCTCTCGCGCTATAGGATAGGTCGAGCCCCTCCCAAGCACATACATATCCCCCTTGTCAACCATCTCCTCAGCCAGCTCCTCTATCACTGGTTCGTTCCTCTCTATTACCTTGTGAACGTTCCTCCCAATATCCTCAAGCTCCAGATCCAGCCCCATCTCGCCCGCAAGGTAGAGCATTGTTAGAGCCTGGTTTGTAAACGTCTTCGTGGCTGCAACACATACCTCCTGTCCTGCATGGATCTCAAGGGAGATGTCGGACTCTCTCTGTATCGAAGAGTATGGAACATTTACTATTGATGCTACATCCCCGCCTAGATCTCTCGTGTATTCTATAGCCTCCATCACATCCATTGTCTCCCCTGACTGGGATACAGCAATCACAAGAGTGTTATCGTCAACTCTCTCATAGTTCTTAAACTCCGAAGCTATCAGAGCCTGAGCCTCTACTCCCGCCCTCTGTAGGTAGTATACTCCCAAAAGCGCTGCGTGGTAGGACGTTCCTGCAGCAGTGAATATCACTTTTTCGCTGTCTTCTATCTTCTTAGCCAGCTTATCCATGTTCTCCTTTTGGGAGGTCTCAAATGTCTTCATAAGCCTTTCAATAGTATCTGGCTGCTCATGTATCTCCTTATGCATGTAATGATCGTATTCCGCCTTGTCCTTGCCGTGCTCCTCCCATTCGAACTTCTCAGGTTGTCTGGATATCTCTCCCTTGTCCGGATGGAACAGCTCTAGCTCGTTCTCCGAGACTTTGGCCATCTCACCGTCTTCAAGAAAGATCGCCTCGTCAGTGTGCGGGGAGAAGGCGTAAAGGTCTGAGCCAAAGAAATATCCTGACTTTCCGACACCTATTGCAAGCGGAGACTTGTACTTGAGGGCGTAGAGCCTCCTGGTGTCCTTTTCCATTATGACTACCGCATATGTTCCTTCGGCATCTTCCATAAACTGCTGCATCACCTCCTGCATCGAAAGCCCCTCCTCAAGCTTCTCCTCGAAGTAATGTGCTATTATCTCGGTGTCAGTATCAGAGGTAAACACATGGTCTTCTAGATCTTTTTTAATGTCTTTGTGGTTCTCTATGATCCCGTTGTGGACTACCGCAAGGTTTTTGCTGCAGTCCGTGTGCGGGTGGGCGTTGTGCTGATTTACTCCTCCATGTGTTGCCCATCTGGTGTGTCCAACACCTATATTTCCTTTCAGAGAATCAAGATTGTAGTTTTCCTCTAATTCATCGATGTCGCCCTCGTCCTTCAGAACTTTCAAACCCGGGTTGTCGGACAGAGTAGCAATACCTGCGGAGTCGTATCCCCGGTATTCAAGCCTCTTGAGGCCCTTGTATAGTATTTCTGCAGCCTCAGAGTTGCCTATATATCCTATAATCCCGCACATTATAAGAGGTTAATTAGGGGGTAAAGAATAAAAAGGCTTGCTAAAAAATCTATAAAGTGGTAAAAAAAATTTTATAACTGGGTGGAGGGTAGTTTAAATATAAAAGGAGTTTAGAACCACAATTCCCGAAACAGTTATAGGAAAAATTATAATCGAGGTCTTTAAATATGGCGAAACTACTCAGGAGAAAGGACGGTGAGGTCTACACCAGAGACACTGAACTGGTGGACAACCCCCAGAATCTAAAGGGTCTTCTCAACCCTACTGCATGGAAGATAGTAAAGCTAATTTCGGAGAAGCCTATGTATCCAGCAGAGATAGCAAAGGAGCTAGATATACACGAGCAGAAAGTCTACTACCATGTGAGAAAGCTTAAGGATAGCGATGTGATAAAGATATTTTCTACAGAGGGAAGAGGAGGTTCTACAGTAAAGTATTACACCCCCAGCAGTAGCGCATTCACAGTAGAGCTTCCCGGGGAGGGAACACCTGCGGATATAGACCTGGGAGAAACGAACCAGAACTTGGAGAAATTCCTGAATCCTCTTGTGGCGAACGGAAAGATAGACTGCAAGGTTGTTGTTGGAAGCCCGGATCCTCACGGCCCTCACCAGGTCAGAGGAAGAGACGGGCATTTTGCAGTGGATCTTGCAGCAGCTCTTGGAAAGTACGGAACAGCTGATTCGGAGATAACCGAGCTGGACGTGGATATAAAAAACGAAGAGGCATATGAATCAAATCTGATTCTTGTAGGCGGTTATCTGACAAACACTATAACCTCCAAGTTCAACCCATTCATACCTGTCCGGTTTGAGCAGGAGCAGTTCCCCTATCGTAGGCTCATATCGGAACAGACAGGCGAAAAATATACTGACGACTCAACAGGTGTGGTTGCAAAGATCAGAAACCCTAAGAGCCAGGATCATTTCGCTATAGTTCTCGCAGGTATCAGAGGCACAGGTACAAAAGCCGCAGTCCTAAGTATCACTAAATTCCATGAGAAAGTCTTTAACAACTATGAATCAGAGGAGAACTGGGCAAGGGTTGTTAAAGGTAGAGATATGGACGGAGACGGAAAAATCGATGATATAGAAGTCCTAGAATAAAAAACCAGGAGAACAGGAAAAACCTAGTTTTGCTCCAGATGCTCAAGGAATAGATCCATAAGTTCTTCTACATCGTCTTCTAGATTGTCTATCCTTGACGGCTCCACCGATTCTTTTTCTGCCTTTAATTCTTCTATCTCTTCCCTGAACCTGCTAAGCTCTTTGTTGACCTCTTCATGAATCTCCTGTCTCAAATTGGAAACAGGCGAACTTAGTTCTCTTTCTACTTCGTTGATTCTTTCCTCCATGTTTCCTTTTACCTTACCAACCTGTTCGCTAATTTCAGATTCTAAATCTTCTTTGATATCATCCTGTATCCCTCTAACCTCATCAACATCAGCCTTTTGGCC
Organism: uncultured archaeon; assembly: GCA_964633675.1. Taxonomy (GTDB): domain Archaea; phylum Nanohalarchaeota; class Nanosalinia; order Nanosalinales; family Nanoanaerosalinaceae; genus JAXINT01. Next base: position 4,363 of record CAZWHR010000020.1, read on the forward strand.
TATATCTGCAGTAATGGATTTGATCTTACCTCGAAGCCCGCCAATTCTTTTATCCACTATTCCCTCCAGTTCGTCTCTGACCGAGGATTTGATAGATTCAGCATCTATGTCTGATACTCCTCCCTCAGAGCTTGATTCCGAAATCTTCTCCTCAAACCTTTCCTTCAGAGAGTTTAGTTCTTCTCTCAGGGATGAGATATCCTCCAGTCTGCCACTTATTTTCGATTCGATCTCTTTGCTTAAATCTTCCGAATCGGACCAGCCTTCAAACATAGATTCGAGTTCTTCAACCTTCCTCTCTAACTCCTTGAAACCAAGCTCATCCTTTACATCTTCAATATGTTGATCTATCCGCCCCTCAACATCCTCCATATCCGGCTTCGAATCCAGGCGATCTTCCAAGTCAGAAACAATATCACCGCGAACACTATTCAACTCCGATTCAAGCTCTTCAATCCTTTCTTTACCGGCCTTACCCTCTAACCGGTTTTCCAGACTAGATTTAATATCCTCCCTGATACTATCAAGCCGAGATTCAACCTCATCAACATCAGCCTTATCGTCCAAACTTTCAAGACGGTCTTCCATAGACTTAATCTCGCTCTCCAAGTCAGAAATCCTTGTACTGGTGTCCTCCAGATCGGCAACCTTATCTTTCAACTCCTCTATATTGGATTTTAAGGTCTCGCTTCTCTCCTCCTCTCTCTCAAACTGTTTTTTGGTCACAAACTCCTCTTCAACTTTAAAGTCTAGTGAAGACAAACTATCCGAAAGTTCTTCTTTTTCTTCCTGCAGTTCTTCAAACTGGTTTTCCAACTCATTTACAGAACTGATCAACTGCTCCTGCCTTTCCTCTTTCCTCTTAACGCTTTTCTCAATTTCCTCCATCACATCAGTTCCAGTAAGAACATCCTCAAGAATATCCTTGTGCTCTCTTAACTGATCCTCCAGCTCACCAATACCCCAAAGCTTCGATTCAACCTCATCTTTGAACTCCTCCATCTTGCTCTTATCCGCAGTTTTTTGAACCTTTATCCTAAGGTCGTCAAACTTCTTCTGAAGGTTCTCCACATTTTCAAGAAGCTCGTTCTGGCGACTTCTAAGCTGCTCAACATCTGCGAATCTATCCTCCATCTCCAGAAACATATCCTCAGTCTTGTTAGCCTCCTGCTCAGCCCTTTGCTGCAACCTCCTAGTAGTCTCCAAAGTTTGTTCAGTCTCTTCCTTCATCTCCTTAATGTGGTCTACCCCTCTAAACATAGAGACAGTCTCCCTGAACTCGGACATCTGGTCCTCAAGCTGATCCAACTCATCATCCAGCTTCTGGACAGAAGCATGCAATTTATCCCTATCTACATCTCTCTCATGAAGCTTCTTCTCTATACTGCGTGGCTCAACCTCGTCCACCAGATCCTTAGCCTGTTCCGCTATCGCACTTATCTTCTCAATATCCTTCTGATTATTCCTGGCCATCTCCCTTATCTCACCTATCCTTTCAGACTGCCTCTTGATCTCCTCACCTCTACTGTCCTGCATCTCCCTGAGTGCCTCAAGACTGCTACTGTTCTTATCTAGAGCTGCTTTAAACTGCTTTAACTGCTTCTTCAACTGTTCAGAAACCGATTCTTCGCCTTCGACATCCACCTCAATATCAGAACTATCCTCTTCCTCCTCTTTCGGATCCCAGGCCTCTCCACTCTCGTCAAGCTCCTCAACCTCGTCCTCGGTCTCACCGAGAACACGGTCTATACTCTCGTCTTCATTTCCTCCACCATCGCCTAATATATCAAACAGTCCCACTATTATACACCCTCTGACAAAACCACGCGCTCTATCAACCTATATTTTTGTACTCTGGTTTATCAAGCTTGGCTATACAAATCTTTCTTCGTCCGAACCTTCCTTGCGCTCTTCACCGGAGTCAGATTCCTTATCCTCTTCACCCTCTCTCTCCTCAACTTCAGACACATCATCAACCTCACCAGAGTCTCCTTCTTTCTCAACATCATCCTCCCCTTCACTCACAACCTCATCAGACTCCTCTTCTTTCTCAGAACCTTCCTCTCCCAGAGCCTTCTGCTTCTCCCTATCCACAGAAACATTCTTAATATCAGACTCAGAGATATCAAAGTCCTCAAGCCTATCCTCAGCCTCCTCAACATAAATATCCACCAGATCAAAGCTTCCCTTCTTGAGGTTCTTCAGGGCAAGAGATATTGTGGATCTGAGATCGAACACATCCTCGCCTCTCTCCTCGAGCACATCAACCTTCTTAGTCAAAACATCAATCTGCTTATTATACTTCTCATACCTATCCAACTCCTCATCAGTCAACCTATGTGGAGAATGCTTCAAAGGCCGGAAATCAATCCAGTAAGGATTACCACGGTTGTACTCTGCATTCTGAAGCATCCCGGACCCAACATTCTCTTTGACAATACTTCTAACCGTATCAATACCGTACTTAGTCTTATAGAACTCAAGATCCCCTCTATAACGCGTCCTCATCTGCATCTTGGAACCAATATTGCTTCTGACTTCCCCTGGGAAGTCCGACAGCACCTGTGAAACCAACACCATCCCCACACCCCACTTCCTAAACTCCCTAGCACCCCTCTCCAACTGATTCAAACCTCTCTCAGTACCACCAAACTTCTCCAACAACCTGTGAACCTCATCAAAAACAACCACAGTATCCAAATGATCCCTCTCCGCCAAACTAGCATCAAACACCTGCTCCACCATCGAAATAAGGAATGACTCAATATCCTTATGCTCCAGCTTGTGGAGGGAAAACACGATGATATTACCAGACTCCTCTTCGCTCTGCAACAGATGTCGAATATCGATATCCTCATCCGCACTATCAATAGCACGAATATTCCCATCATAACTTCTAGCATCACTCCCGGACATATCAAACCTAGAGTAATCATTGAACATATCATCAGTCTTATTCTTCCTGAGAAAACCAGACCACTGAGCGGTCGGATCCAAAACAATAACATTCTTACCCGCCTCCAAAGCCTCCTCCACCAAAGACTGGGCCGTCACAGTCTTACCACTTCCTGTAGCCCCTGCAACCATCACATGCGTCATAATCTGATCTAGACCAAAGTACGCGGGCCGGTCATAATTCGCTATCTTACCTATAAAAGCAGAACCACCGATCTCATCCTCACCAGGCAAAGTATCAAAATGAATCTCTTCCTCATACCTTCTCTTCGCAGCCTGACGCTTTAGATAGTACACGATTCCTGCATAAGTTATCAGTGCTCCAAGCAGCATCACTCCCAAATACTGCATCAAACTAGCGATTCTCATCCCCAACACACTCCTATCCAAAAACGGAACATCGACCCGCACCCGATCAAAATCAGTAACAACACTCCTCTCCCCGCCCGACATATAAGCCGCCTCACCCTCCACAATATAAGCTCCCAACCCAGCCCTCTCAGGAACCTGAAGCTCCACCGTCTTACTACCAACACCCTTCACAACCAAAGACTCCTCCCGGCGAGTCAACGTCTTATTATTATCTTCCGGCTTTTTCAAACTAAACGACAGATTAATCCTCTTCGGAAGAGGAAAGTCCAAAGCATCCACAGTCGAGACAACAGACAAATTCTCCCCTGGCCTAACCACCTTTGACCTAGGTCTAATCACCAAACCCACAGAATTACTTCTCCCAGAAGGTAAACCAATATGAATAAACACAGGTAAGCTCTCCGAAGTAGCATTATTGTACAACTCCAAACTACCACTGTAAAACGTCTTAGGAGGCTTCTCAGGAACACTAATATTTACACGAAGGTCAGCCGTTCCAGACGGCGGAATACTAAACACACCCGGAAAATCAACAAAAGAACTGATACTCTCAGAAGCATTAATCCAGAAACCTACAGGAGCATTCCTAATATTTTTAAGAGCCACACTAGCAGTCGTCTCCCCGCCAGGATCAAGAAAGACCTCAATCTTCTTGTCCTGAAGACTAAAACTCTTATTAAACGCCGCAGAAGTCAAGTTATAAATTAATGGAATCTTCTCCAACGCCTCCTCCTGCTCCGTTGTAAGACCTCCACCACCACCCCCGCCACCACCGCTGCTAGATGTCTGCTGCTGACTTCCACTACCAGAGCTCTCTGAAGGCCAATACAAGGAATAACTAGAAAAACTAGACACATTCAAAACAACCACCTCATCCACCTTAGAAACCCTGCCAGGAGCAAAATCCTCAAACTCTCCCTTACAAATTATCTGGCCAAAATCATAATCCCCACACCGCGTAACATTAACCTTCTCAATATTTTCATCAGACGGAATATTATCCTTATACTCAGAATAATTCAAGACCAACCTAGCGCTGTCAGGCTCCAAACTCTCTCTGACACCCAAACCCATAACCTTAGCATCAGCCGCTGGACTAAGAGCCTTAGTACCATCCAACTCCTCCAGATCAATAACATCGCTCTGATTCCTATCAACGGACGCTCCAAAGAGATTAAGCTTATTGTCAGAGAAGTTAATATCAATATCATAATCTCCCTCCTGCAAAGAAACGTTGTAATCACCCTCAAAACTAGTATTCAAAATCTTCTCGCCAGTCTCAGGAATACTAAACACCAAACTAGCATTCTGACTTTCACCAGAAGAAGTATTGAGGGAACCTACAAGATTAAACCGGTTCGCCACCCGGAACACTCTGAAACTGCTGGATGTACGGTTTGCTGGATCAGTAGCTACAATATCGAGACCGTGATCGCCTGTCTGATTCAGATCTATAAACTTGTGCACCCAGAAGCTTCCGGAGACGTTGACATCAACGGTTCTGACCGACCCATTCGGAAGGGTGTGGTTTACCTTGATAGACTCCACTCCTTTGAGAACCCCGCCTTTGTTATTGTCAGTAGCAGTTATATTTAGCGTCATATTCTCCCCGGGCTCAACATTTTCCTTCCGGATGCTATCTATTGACGGCGAGGTAATATCCGGTATATCGTATTTGTTCTTAATCTCCGCAGATGCGGTAACATCCTTCGTGGTCTTGGTAGCCTCCACCACAACATCATGAGTTCTTGCATCTGGAACGTCAGGTATAGTGAAGTTAACCCTGTGAATCTTGTTACGCTCGGTAGTGTTAGTTATATCTGCAGAGGTGCCGTTTACGAGCACATTAAAGCTCAGGTCCTCAGTCTGAAGTTCCTGAGCAAGAGTCACATTAAACCTCACACTGCTCTCATTTCTAGGACGTATCTCTACAGTGTCGTTGTCCGTCTCCATCCCTACACCAAACTGAACCACATCAACCTTCAGATCCACGGATTTTTCTGGAACACTAAACTTAGGGGTGCTAGAGTTCAAAGTCAACGTGGCAGTAAAGAAACCTGAGCTCTGGAACTCCGTGGAATTCCCATACCAAACGGTAAGCGTGGAGTTCCTCTGCCTCTCCAGATCTAAACTGCTCTCAAGAGCTATCTCCTGGGACGCGTTACCTGAACTATGTGTATCAACAGTGAAGTTAACATTTCCTGTATCTCTTATCTCAATATTTGTAAGTAAACCACTACCCTCTTCAACCGCAGACAGATTCAAGGTAGAAGGAAGTATATAATCTGCATCAGACGATACACTGAACCCTACACCTCTCAGCCGGTTATCAGCGTTCGAAACAGTGAAGTTCATATCTCCCACGTAAACTGACGGCGGCTTCCCTTCAGGTATCGAAACATTAAGAGTAGTAGTATGCGTCTTTCCTGAATCAATACTAGACTTAATCGGGTTCTTTAGGGTTATCCAGTTCTCAGAAGCGTTACCTGGAATAAATGAGGCTTCATAATTTTCAACCCTTAGGTTACCGGTGGAATTTACGGTAAAGTCCTGCTCCTTGGAACTGCCGTGAGGAACGTTGATAGTTTGGTTACTCTCCTCTATCTCCATCCTAGGATTGTCCTCAACCACTGCTTCAGTAAAAGTATCCACAGTTGCAGAGTTGGAATTGTTGTCCAACCATTCAGCAGTGTAGGTTGCAAACAGGCTTCCGGAGGCTGTGCTCCTGTTGACACCTATCCTGAAGCTCACGTTACAGGTCTGGTTCGCCACCAGCCCGCCGCACCGAACCTTTGAAGTATTTACAAACAAGTTGGAGCTGTCCGTAGATGCGGTTATATTCGTGAAATTGGCAATCTCCTCGGCAGTGAACTTTACACCCACATCAAAGGACTGGTTCTGATAAGTCGTTATATTATCCGCCGTAACAGTTCCAGGACTAACTGATATAGTGCCACCAGGGTTTATATCAAATGTATCAAGCTTTGTGGCGATGTTCCCGGAAGTATCGTTTGCCTTTGCCCTTACAGTGTATCCTCCTTCCTGCTCTCCCGTGGTGTCGAATGCAGCTTCGAAACCGGAGCCAGTGGTGTTGTTGGTTTCCAGGGTTGTAACAGCACCTGTCGGATCCTCAACCTCGACCCATGTGTTAAACAGCCCTACACTGTCAGTGGCGTTGAACGTTATATTGACATAAGAATCAAGTCTCGCAGGATTAGGTGACGATGAAAGATTGTCTATACTAGGATTAACATCATCCTTAGTGCTGAACAGCCTGGAATCAAGACTGGAGCTGTCGTTATAGTTGAGAGTCTTGTTATCATCGATACCGCAGGAGATCTCGAACCTGCCAAGGCTGTCCGGGATATCCCAGGTAGTTGTAGCCTCTCCACCGCTACCAGTCTTATCAGTTCCAATTTCTGAGCCGTTCTCATAAAACGTAACCGGGTAGTCCTGTATTCCATTATCCTTCTGGTTCAACACATCGCATCTAACAGTCGGACTCTGACCAACACTTACCTTGGAGCTGTTATCGGGCTGTGTGAAATTAGGTCTGCTCTTCCCAAATATGGTCTGTGTCTGGGAGTCAGTTGCCACCGAGTAAAGAACCCCTCCGCCCGTAAACTTAAGTGTGCCGTCTCCCAGGCTTTCAGAAAGCGGTATATCCCAGAACACGTCACTACCGTCCTTTACATGGCTTCCTCCGAACGACCAGTTGGAGTCTACATTGGTCACCTCATTCCCTCCGGAGGTAGTGGTGGCGTTCAGAGCAATCTTTTCTCCTCTATGAAGCCTTCCAGGGGAAGGGTTGTCTATAGATACTGTCAGTATGCCTTTAATTATCAGGTAGCTCTCCCTCCTCACATTCTCCCAGCTGTCCCTAAAGGTCGAAACATTCAAAGTCACGTTACCGACCGAGGAGCTGTCAGCGTTGTAGGAAACTGAACACCCACCATCAGAACCTGTAGTGCAGGAAACGTTTTCAGTGGAGTTAATTTCGAACAGCACGGTTTCGTTAGCGTCTTTACGGGTGTCAGAGCTCGAAGGTTCGGTTATATTTGCGGTAAGCGTGGTTTCGTGCGGATTCTTGATATCGTTTCTAAATATAGCTCTCTCAGAGATCTCGAAGTTGTCCAAGAACAGTTTCCTGTCCACCTTAACTAGGTGGGATCTAAAGCTCCTGGAAACGTTGTATCTTATCGAACTATTGTCAGATATAGTTGCAGAGATGTTATAGGCTCCTGGGTCAGGATCCCAGTTGAACACTGCTATACCGGAGC
>CAZWHR010000021.1:0-11719 GCA_964633675.1 uncultured archaeon
ATTAGGAATGTAGCTTTCAATGTTTGGATTGTTATCTGTTCTTTTGGTGTAATATCGTGATGCGTGCCTTCTGTCAAACATGTAGGCGTCTACTGTTGTTTTTCCGGTTTTACCGATGTATGAACATGTTATTTTTAGGAGTAGCCGCCATATGGCGGCTTCCATTCGTTCGAAGAACTTTTGGAATGTTGTATAGTGAGGAACCTGGTCATAGCCTATTTCACTTCGTATGCGTGGCATTTCGATAAGTTTCTCCTCCATCTCCCTGTAATTCCAACCTTCTTTTAGCTTTAGACAGATCGCTACAGCATGCTGCTGCATCTTATAGACTTTCTTAGTTCTTTGAGTTTCAGCTGTAGAAAGGCTGTTGAAACTATTAAGATCAGTCTGGTCGAGACCGAAGAGGATGATTTGCCTGAAGGGGCTGTTAGTAGTTTGGATAAGAAGCTTTCTAGTGGCGAGGATGTGTATCGCTTTGTTGAGGTTGAGCATGAGGGTTTGGAGAATTGTGGTCTCTCAGAGGTCGAGCTGGTCTTGGTGGTTTTGAATAGCTGGTTGGAGGATAGAGGTTTGGAATTAGGTGATGTCGGTGTTTATAGGTTTGTTGATGGTGGTTGGGATGGTTTTGATGCTGAGTTGTTGGAAGAGGTGGAGATGGTTTTGAGTTTAGGTCGGTTTTGCCTAGTTTGTCTTATATTGCTATTGCTGTGGATGGGCCTACAAGTGTTGAGGATGATGAAGGTGTTGAGGAAGAGGATGAGGAGGGATCTGTTGAAGATGAGGAAGGTGAAGAGCCTGATGAAGAGACCTCTGAGCAAGAGAAACTACCCGGTGAAGAGGATATAGATGTTTCTAGCTGGGTTCTAGGCGTTCTGTTACTGGTTGTTTTTGTTTTAGTTGGCTATTATTATGTTCGGAGGAAGGAGCGTTAGAGTTTGATTTTAATGTCAGTTTGTGCTGTAGTGGTTATGCGGAAAGTTTCTGCTGGATAGGATGGTAACTGTTTTAATTATCAAAATATCAGCCTTAGTTATGAAGTATTCTGAACTTGTTGAGGTCTATCAGGACTTGGAGGCAACCCAGTCCAACCTTGAGAAGACCTCGATACTTGCAGAGACGTTCTCCCGGGCTTCCGAAGAGGAGCTCCAGATGCTGGTCAAGATGTGCAGAGGAAAGGTCTTCGCAGAATGGAGGTCTGACGAGATAGGAATCTCCTCAAAGCTGATGGTGAAGGCCATCTCCAAGACTACCGGGATTTCCGAAGAGGACATAGAGGATGAATGGAGAGAGACAGGAGATCTTGGCAAGACCGCGCAGAACCTGGTTGAGAACAAGAGACAGCAGACTCTCGCACAGAGGACACTGAATGTAGAGAAGGTGTACGATAACCTACAGGAGATGGCGGGATACGAGGGTTCTGGATCCCAGGGGAAAAAGCTGGACAATATAGCCGAACTACTTTCAACTGCAGAACCTGTCGAGGCCTGCTATATAGTCAGAACGGTTATAGGAGCTATGAGAGTAGGGGTGGGAGAGGGAACAATAAGAGATGCACTTGCAGAGGCTTTCTTTGCACAGGTTATAGAACCGGAAGAGATTGAAGAGGTAGATATCGAAGAAGGAGCCAGGATAGTGCTCCAGGAGGAATCAACAGAATCCTTTGATAAGGAAGTTCTGGAAGACCTGAAAGACACCGCTAAGGTGGAAATTCTGGAAAGTTCTGAAATGGAAGACATGGAGCTCTCAAGGAACAATTTTAATCTGGTGATAGTGCAGGAAGACCTGTATGATTCTCTTAGGGATAGGGCAAAGGAGGCAGTCCAGCACGGCTTTGATGTCACCAACGACTTCGGTAAGGTTGCAAGGGCTGCAAGAGAAGGCCTGGAAGGCCTTTCGGAGCTTGAGATGGAGCTTTTCAGACCTGTCAAGGTGATGCTAGCCAAGAAGACTGAGACTATGGAGGATGGTTTTGATGAGGTGGGTGATAAAGAGGGAAGAGCTGTATTGGAGTTCAAGTATGATGGGATGAGAGTCCAGATACACAAGAAGGGCTCAAATGTAAAAGTATTCACTAGAAGGCTGGAGGACATAACGAAACAGTTCCCTGATATAGTGGAGGCAGTTAGAGACCTAGTAGGTGCAGAGGAATGTATAATAGAAGGGGAGGCGGTGGGCTACGATCCTGATACAGGAGACATGATACCCTTCCAGAAGCTTTCCAAGAGGATAAAGAGGAAGTACGACATAGGGGAGATGCGGGAAAAGATACCTGTGACAGTAAACCTTTTTGATATGGTGTATCTGGAAGGCCAGACAATGATTGATAGCTCCCTGAATGAAAGATGGTCTGCTCTGGAAAATATAATAGATCAAGAAGAGAACAGGATGAAGCTTGCGGATCACATAGTCACATCAGATATTGAGGAGGCGCAGAAGTTTTACCAAAAGGCTCTGAACCAAGGTCAGGAAGGTATAATGATGAAGAGCCTTAAGTCTGAATACCAGCCAGGCTCTAGGGTTGGGCACATGGTAAAACTGAAACCTGTGATGGAGAAACTAGATCTTACAATTGTAGCTGCGGAATGGGGTGAAGGCCGGCGATCTGATTGGATGGGGTCCTATACTCTTGCCTGTAGAGACAAAGAGACGGGGGAGTTCGAGACTGTAGGGAACATGGCCACGGGATTTACTGATGAACAGCTTGAAGAGATGACTGAAAGGCTGAGAGATCTGGTGGTGGAGCGGAAAGGCAGAGAGCTCGATATAAGGCCGGAGGTAGTTGTAGAGGTTGCTTATGAGGAGATCCAAGAATCGCCCAAGTATTCCTCTGGTTTTGCACTGCGATTCCCTCGATTAGTACAGGTCAGGGATGATGTGGGTCTTGATGATGTGGATTCCTTGGAGAAGATAAATAATTTATATGAGAACCAGAGTTAATCTGTGCCTTGAGTCGGAAGAAGGCGAGCTAAGGACTTCTACAATATTTATAAATATCCCTCTCTAAGAGGTCGTTACTCACCCACCTATGACAAAACGGGAAAGGTATATAAAAGTTAGGTTTTAATAGGTGGTTAAGACTTAAATGGTGATAACATGGTTGTAAGCCAAGAGACACTAGATACGCTGGAAGACCTGGGACTCAATATGTATGAGAGAAAGCTCTACGCAGCCCTGATTTCGAGAGGAGTATCAACTGCTGGAGAGCTCTCTGAGATGACCGGAGTACCAAGATCTCGTTCATACGATGTTCTAGAGTCTCTCGCGGATAAAGGATTTTCAATAATAAAGCCTTCTAAACCTATGCAGTATGTTGCAGTTCCTCCCAAGGAAGCTCTTGAGAACACAAAGAAGCTTCACCAGAAGGAACTGGAGGAGAAACTGAATAGAGTCGAGAGGCTAAAGAATACTGACGCAGTCAATGAACTTGAGTCCCTGTATGATCAGGGAGTAGAGAGAGTTGACCCTGCGGACATGTCAGGAGCTGTCAAAGGCAAGTACAATGTCCACAAACAGGTCAACAACATGCTTAAGTCTGCGGAAGAAGAGATAAAGTTTATGACTACTGAAAAGGGGCTTCAGAAAATTGCTGAGGATCACATGAACGCTTTGAAGCGTGCAAGCGATGCAGGTGTTAATATCAGGATTCTTGCACCTGTCACAGAGGAAAATGAGCGAGACGCTGATCTTGTTAATAATGTGGCGGAAGTCAAGAACCTTTCTGAGAACGATCTTCCAGAGACACCTGAAGGAGAGTTTGTCATTGTGGATGACGACAAGCTCAGCATGGCTCTTACACACGATGATGCTCATCCGACCCAGCACACAATCTTCTGGTCTGAGTCGGATCATGCAGCATCCAAGGCAGTGGGCCCGATGTTTGAGACGGCCTGGGAGAAGAGCCAGTCATTCTAAGAGGATAGTTTCTCCCTCTTTTTTCTTTATTCTTATAGGGCCTAAAAAAAAGGTAATCTTTACTGGTTGTAAACTGCTTCTATACCTTCAAAACCGTTCTCCGCCTCCATTATAGCCTGTCCTATGCCGTACCCGATCTTTACAGGCAGAAGAGAGAGAAAGCTGAATGAATCCTTCTTCTGGTATTTCTTCGTCTCTAACTTCATACCTGTCTGGTTCTCAAGATGCTTTATTGCATCCTTCTTGTTTCCCAGATGGTCTACTAGACCTATGTCCTTTGCTTCCTTACCTAAGAAAGTTTGTCCCTCTGAATACTCTTCTATTTGCTCTACCGGGATGTTCCTGTTGTCTGCTACCTCCTGCTTGAATATCTCGTGGACTTTGTCTAGTTTCTCCTGCAGTATCTTCCTCTCCTTGTAGGTGAGGTTCTTATACGGGCTTCGAATGTCCTTGTATTTTCCTGAAGTCAGGTTTACATACTCTATACCGTACTCTTTGAGAAGACCGCTGTACTGCAGATAGGCCGAACTAACCCCTATGCTTCCTGTTATTGAAAGAGCATCTGCAAATAGATGGTCGCACTTTGTTGCTGCCCAGTAGGCTCCGGATGCAGCCACTTCCTTCATAAGGCAAGTTGTAGGCTTTTCTATACGTCCTATGACCTTTGCCAGATCTCTGGAGGCTACTGCCTGTCCTCCAGGGGAATTAATTCTGAACAGATATCCCTCCACATCGTCCTTCTGCGCCCTCTCTACTAAATCTTCTATCTGATCTGGAGTGGTCTTTGACTGAGGAAGAATTCCTGATTCCTTCCCGTTATAACTTATAACTCCGTCTATATCTATTTCCGCTATCCCCCCCTTCTCCTCTTTTGTTGCCTCGGCAAATATACTATAGACACCGTAACCTGCGATTAATATCACTATCGCAAGAATCGCAATCTTTGCCTTGTTCTTTCTCCAGTCCATTGTCCAACTCCTCTATAATCTACTGCTATTCAAGTTGCGGGAACCATTCCTTCAAAACCGCAAATAACTCCTCCGTTACTACTTCTATCTCTGGATCTCCATCTACCTTCACAAGCAAGTCTTTATTATCGTAGTAACGCCTTAAAGGTTTCGTATTATCTTCAAAATCTTTTATCCGGTCTTTTACTTTTTCTTTGGTATCATCGGCTCTCTGGATAAGCTTTCCTCCACATTCATCTTTATCGCATTTACCGTCCTCTGAAGGAGGTTTAAACTCCAGATGATAGCTTTCCTCGCATTTTTCACATATCCTCCTCTTAGTCACCCTTTCAATAATATTGTCATAGTCCACTTCTAGATATATCACCAGGTCAAGGAAGTCATCTTCTGCTGCAAAATCGGTAGGGCTTTTTTTCTCCAGAGAATTGATGTAGTCCTCATCTATGTCCATCCTTGATAGGCTCTGTTCCTCTCCGACTGTCTCGTATAGTATCTCATCCATTACCTTGAGCATCATATAATCTGGAACCCTGTTCCCCTTGTCTATATAGTTTCCAGGAGTTTCACCTTTTGGTGGAAGTTCTCTGTCTTTCAGGCTTCTGAGGGCTGCCCCTGAGCTTATGTGGGGTATACCCCACTGTTCTTCTATTTTGTTTGCCTGTGTACCTTTTCCTGCTGCAGGAGGCCCTAAGAAGCATATATTTACGCTATTTTCTGGAGTGCCATCTCTTTTTCCCTTCTGACTGAGGTATAATGCTTGGGAGTATGTCCGTGGAAATCCATCCAGCTGTATCCCGGTATAATCTGACATCTGTTATCCAAGATTACCTACGGTCTGGAAACTTAAATATCTCTTTATTGTCCATCCAGATGGAGGAACTGTGTAAGGAAACTTAGCCATTTCTCTCCTTCAAGCTCTGGAGATCTAATTTTCCTGTCCTCAGCGGTCTCTGCCAGGTTCTGAGGAACTCCTTTCTCTCTTAGATCTCCGGTAAAGAACTCCTTCAAGAAGTTTTCTGCATTCCTGTACTCTCTTTCGACAAGCGTTGTAAGCCTCGAGCCTTCAACCCAGACGTTCTGGTATTTATCTCTGAAATCCTTGAGGTTCTCCCGGTTATGGAAGACTTGAGGCCCCATATGTTTGATCTTCTTAGGTAAATCGAAGTTCTGAAAGTCAAAGACAAGTCTTATGTGGTTTTCGTCCACCCAGAAACCTGAGTCGAACAGCTCGAACTCGTGCTTATTCAGGAGATTCTTGACTCTTCTCATAAGCTTCCTTAACTGGGGATATAGTATGTCTTCTACCACTTCGGGCCTGCTGAACTCTACTACAAGCATCTCTCCCCGCGCCTCCATTTCATCTTCTATTTTTTCAATATCTATATTGGGATCCTCCGGGAAGAAGAATTCCTTTGCAGGATCTTCTAGGTACTCAAAAGCCTGGTATATGAACTTAGAGTATTTATATTTGCTTAATACTGAAGCTACGTTCCTTTCGGGGTCTACAGGATCTATAACCACTAGATTCTCGTTCCGGAACTGATCCTCTAGCTTCTCTGGTAGTCCTCCTTGGTGGTGTCCTCCAGGATCCAGTACCTCTTCTTCATCCCAGTTAACTGCGTCCTTCAGTAGCTCTCTAAAGCCTTTGTAGTGCGCTATAAGTAGCTCACACAGATAGCCTGAGAATCCTTCCTGTTTAAGTGTGGAGCCGTAGAGTCCTGTGCCTTTAAGAAACTGCTTTAAGAGAACTACTTCCTTCTTCTCTTCCTCACTAAGCTTTCCATTCACCCATTTTTTGTGGAGAGGTGTCCTGTCGACTGAGGACTTCATCTCTTCAGGACTGTTGATGCTGTAGGCAGGAACTATCTCTACCTCAAATCCGTCTAGATATCCTTTTGTATAGGGATGTTCTGCGTATTCAACTCTATAATCTCCTCCGAAGTGCTCAAATACATCCTTGCCTATATGTAGTCCTTTTTCCTCAAGCTCATCCTCTGATATATCTTCAGGGAAGAACACAAATATGTCAAGATCCTTGTCTCCAGATATAAAGGTTCCCTTTGCAAGAGAACCCATCAGCTCTGCCTTTACGCCGTGTGCCTCTTTGATATATTCCTTTATCTCGTGGAACTTCTCTTCAGCTTTATCCCTCTCTTCATCCGGAGGCCAGATCTGCTCAAGCACCTGTTTCTTCAAAGTCATCTTCTCACTGCATGATTTCGTCCGCTGGTTGAAATATCTTTACAGCGCTTCAGGTCTCACTCTCTTTAACATATGAGAAACATATAACCCGACCGACAAACCTTGAAATATACCGGGCCCGTATACCTTGGTATGGTAGGGGAGGATTTCATTCATAGAGAAGATGGATTTTCGAGCTATGGAAGTATAGCGAAGTCATACATTGAAGAGTACTGGATGAAGGGGAAGGAACGTACTTACGGCAGGAAGGATGGAATAATAATGCCTGAACATACCAATGAGAAGGGAAACGCTTTCGGTGGGAAGCTTGTGGCTGATGCTGACAAGGCCTGCGCAATAGCCGCCAGGAGGTTTGCCAGTCTGGATGGGTCAAAGGAGATGGTTACCACGGCTTCTCTAAGTTTTCACTTTGGCAGGCCTCTAGAAGAGGGGGAGGTCTACAGCCTGGAGGCAGAGGTATCCTATGCTGGAACCCATTCTATGGTTGTACAGGTGACTGTAGAGAAAGATTTTAAGGATTACGATAACGAAGGAGGCAACATCCCCGTAGGGATAGGCAGAATGGCATTTGTAGCCATAGATGAAAAGGATGGAAACAGGAGGAAGATAGAGGTTCCTGATCTGAAATGCCGAACCTTTGATCAGCGAAAACTGTACAAGCAGGCCAGAGAATGGAAGAAAAGGCAACATGAAGGGTCTAAGAATTGGTTCTAAACCGGTCTATATAACGGGTTACATAGGGTTTTAGGGATGAATAATAGAGAAAAATTACATAAACCGGTGGTTATGGTACCGGGATTCTTGGACACAGAATGGACTCCCTGGTGGGGCTGGTTGGAGGGATACCTTAGAGGTATGGATGAGGAGGCTGAGGTACATTCACTTGACTTCTCCTACAAGGTATCATTCCTTGACAGCGAATTTAGTCTTTTGGGGACTGCTGTAGGTTCTATAGAGGAATATGCGGAGGAGCTTAAGGAGTATGTAGAAGATATAGAGACTGATAAAGTTGATATAATCGCCCATTCTATGGGCGGTCTGGTATCTCGCTGGTACATCGAGGAGCTGGAAGGAGAAAAAAACGTGGAGAACCTAGTAACTTTGGGAACACCACATCAGGGCACATACACCGCATATGTCGCCTGTTTCACCCCCGGAGCTAGTGAAATGGTTCCTGGAAGCAGTCTGCTGGAGAAGTTGAACGAGGATGATCTTGCAGAGGATGTGAATTACACTGCTGTATGGAACAGATACGATGAAGCTATAATACCTTCTGAAAACGCTAAAATACCTGAGAAGTTCGCCAAAGGCTGGGAAAGCCGGATAAATCTTGAGAGTGGTACTTTACACCTGGGATACTTCAGCAGAGATTGTTTCGAGGAATACCAAGAATCCCTTTTATAGTTTTAATTACTCAAGATACTTGTCTCCTTTAGGAGATTTCTCCAGATATTCTACAAGACGTTCGAGATCTAAATTGTTCCTTACGTCTCGCCTACCCTCCTCCATGTTCCTTTCTATCGTCCTCTTGTCGTCCCTGACCCGAGAGACATAGCTGTCTGCCTCTACAACTATAGCTTCTCCATCTTCTTTCAACTTTTCCAGATATTTCTCCTGTTGCCGGAACTTGGCATATTCTCTATCCATAGCCTTCCTAAAGCCGTCTTCCACCCCTGCAGTTATTGCTTCTTTTATTCTATGATAACAGCAAGCCCTTAACTCTTGATATATGCTCCTGAAGATGTTCTTTTCTTTCTCCTCTGTCTGCGCCGGTGGAGAATTTTTGGTTCTTAGAACTATTTTGAACGCATCGTCTATCATTGGAGCATCTACAGGTAGAGGGCTGGCAAAAGCCCCGTCGAAGTATTTATTACCGTCTATATCTACCGGTCTTCCATACGTGAAGGGCTCTGCCATGGTTGCTCTTAGTATATCGAAGAATACATCTTCTTCGTAAAATCCTTCAATTTCGTCTTCGCTCAGATATTCAACCTTTCCGGTCTCTGCATCTGTGATAGGGACAATAAACTTTGAATCTGAACTCTCCAGATGTTCAAGATTTAGAGGATATTTCTCTGCAAACAGCTCATCTACAAGCTTATCTACTTCAAAATAGGACTTACCTTCGTTGCATCTTCTAGTCAGCTTTAGAATTCTCTGCATCTTGCCTACAAAGTCCCACGGAGAGTCATCAGCAACTTCATTGATCCATATAGGCGAACCCTTCCATAGATCGTTGCTTTCGAAATATGCGAGCGCCGGAGCAGCAGATGAAGGTCCTACCAGATAATCCGCGCTCTTTATGCCTTTGTCCTTTAATCCGTTCAGGGCTCCTGCTATCCTAGCGCCTTGCATACCTCCAGGTTCTGCGACTATCGCCAGTTCATCTATCCCTTCTTCCTCTACACTCATGATAAATCGAGGGATAGTTACATTTATAAAGAGCATAGTTTTGTTCCCCAATATTTTACAGTTGTTAGAAACTATCCATAGATTGATAAGGCCTGAGGAGAAAGACTAAAGAGGAGAAAGTCTTGACAGGAATAGTATGGATAAGAAGGAGTTTTAGAGCTTTCGACAACAGAGCCCTGGTAGAGGCTTCCCGGAATCACTCGGAGATCGTTCCTATACATATAGTTGATGAGGAATATTTAGAGTCACAGACACTGGGATGCTCAAGGATAAAGTTCTGGCAGGACGCCGTTGAAAGCCTAGTAGATGAATTGAAAGAAAGAGATGCTAGCCTAGTTTTGAGGAAAGGTAGGACTCTGGAGGAAATCTCAAAGGTTATAGAGGAAGCCAGTGCACAGAAACTATACTATAATCGCTGTTATTCTCCCTATCCAAGGAAATTAGAAGATAAAATAGAAAAGGAGATAGATATAGAGATTGAGAGCTTCAAGGATCTGGTTCTATCAGAGAAGAAAGAAATACTAACAAACAAAGGCACACCCTATAAGGTATTCACCTACTACCACAAGAAGTGGCTCAAGAAGGAGAAGCGCCGACCCGAGAAGCCCGAAAGTTTCAGTACACCTTCCTTGCGATCTATTGATATTCCTTCACTAGATGATCTGGGCTTTGAGAAACCTGAAAGCCTTAACTTCTGGAAAGGAGGGCGACAAAAAGCTCTTGAGAGGCTGGAGGATTTTATGAAGGAAATACCTCATTATGACAACCTCCGAGATATACCTGCAAGGGATGCTACATCAAAGCTCTCCCCGTACTTGAGATTTGGCAATATATCGATAAGGGAGGCTTTCTGGAAGGCACAGGATCACAGAGAAAATGTTGGAGATACAGAAGGAATAGATACTTGGCAGGAGGAGCTCTGCTGGCGCGACTTCTACTTCCAGGTTCTGTGGAACTGGCCTAACACGGTGGATGAAGCATTTCTTGAGAAGTACAGAGGCCTAGAGTGGAAGGAAGACAAGGAAGCCCTGAAGAACTGGGAGGAGTTCCAGAAGGGAAATACCGGATTTCCTTTCGTAGATGCTGGAATAGGGCAGCTTAGATCTCACGGCTGGATGCATAACCGCCTTAGAATGTTGGTCACCAGCTTCGCCTGCAAGGATCTGCGAATTGACTGGCGGAAACTCCACGAGTTCTTCAAGAAATGGTTCGTGGATGCGGAGATTGCTTCGATGGTGGGGGGCATACAATGGGCCTATTCGATAGGTACAGACGCGCAGCCGTACTTCAGAGTCTTCAATCCTTGGACTCATGGAGAGAAATACGATCCTGAAGGGGAGTTTATCCGCAAGTTTGTGCCTGAATTGAAGGATGTTCCGGATCGGTTCATACACAGACCGTTCGAGATGCCTAAGGAGGTACAGGAGAGCGCAGGATGTATAATAGGGGAGGACTATCCTGAACCTATAGTTGATCACGATGAAGAGAGAAAGAAGGCGATTGAGATGTTTGAGGAAGCTGGAGATTAGCCTAATTCTATAGAGCCAAAAGCACCAGAGGTATAACGGTCAGAGCCATGATGAATCCGACCATGAACCTTCTGTCGGAGACTATTCGGTCGAACAGCCACTTGACCAGGTTGAAGAACCTGTTGTAGAAGGCCAGCGCTACAAAGGAGGTTAACGATACAACCGCTGCCATCACCGTTACAACATTAAACCCGGTTCCTGTATCTAGAACCAGCGCTGCAAGCGCTGTATCTCCCAAAGTTGTAATGTTTGAACCTAAGAGATAGGGTATGATCTCCTTTCTCTTTATGTATCTCTTGTTGTACAGCGGAACTATAAGACCCACAGATATAGATACTGAAGTCGTTATAAGGGTTGTAAAAGCCCCAAAGAGAAAAGATATCCAGTTGTGGGTCATTATGAACCGGAAGTACTTGTTTTTGAACCTTCCGGAGCTTATACCTGAAAATGCACCGTCAAATACCTTTAAACTGATGAATAGACCTGCAAAGGATAGTAGGAAGGCAGGTATCCTTGTGAGGATCCTGGTTAGCCAGGTGACGACAGGATCCAGGACGCCTGTTATGGAGTACTGGAGCATCCTTATCCCTGATATCTCTAGTCCTGCGGGATTGAACCTGGAAAGGATGAACAGCCCAAGAACTATAGCCGGTATGTAGGTAATGTAGGAGACTATGAAGCTCAGTATACCTATCG
>CAZWHR010000022.1:0-11356 GCA_964633675.1 uncultured archaeon
GCGTGGTGCACTGGGCCTTGGTGGCACTGCTACCGCGGTGTTCGTCGGGCTGCCGGTGTTGCGGGGATATCGGTTCAACAGTGGCGGTGATGCACATACGCATCTTGGATGGACGCGTGGAATACAACTGGAGAATTTCCCGGTGACGGAGCTGCGTTATCCCGGACTTCACACGGTTACGTCGGTGTTCGACCTGACGTTTGGAATCGATACTGCACACGCCATGATGTTGGTAATCGTCGTGCTTTCAGGCCTCTTCTTTGTGTTCGTAACTTTGTCGGCATCTCAGGTTCTCAAGAGCCGGTACACTACGACTATCGCTGGCTTCTCAGCATTTCTTCTCCTCCCGATTAATGCAGTCTCCACCCACTTACAGCCACACGCCATGTCGCAAGCGATTCTGTTCTCGGCTATGGGAATCTACCTCTTACTGAAGTATGTTCGGAGCCGGATGCCGCTTCGGACTCCGTCCGCTGTAGGGATTGCTCTCGCAGTTTCGTCAGTTGCTGTCGTTATTTACCATCCACAGCTAGCCGCCCATCTCCTGGCGATGTTTCTGGGAATCAGTGCTGTTCAGTATATATATCGATCCCGCCGGGCGGACCATCCAATCGCGGAACATAGACCGATCTACGGTCAGACTATCGTACTGTTGACCGCTTTTCTACTCTGGACAGCAAATCAGGATTTCTTTGCAGGTGTGATCAGGTACTCCATCACGAACTCGATCGAGTATGTACTCGGTAGGGGTTCGGCCGCCGAGTCCGTCGCTACTCAAGGGACTTCTCTCATCGCTATCGGTGGGAGTCTTGCTGAAGTCTTTCTCAAGTTCTTCGGCCCTAGCCTAGTGTTCGTTATCTTGGCCGGATTGCTCGCACTGCAGAGCGTTCGAGATACTGACCGAACCCTGACCAAGGAAACTGATGGTACGATTCCCTACTTCATGATCAGTCTGATCGGACTGGCAAGCATCTTCGCACTGTACTTTTTTGGCTCCGTTTCGGAAATGTACTTTCGTGTGTTCGGACTAATGATGCTGCTCGTAACAATTCTGGGTGCTGCCGCTATCGCGCACAGTATGTCGAGTATGTCGCTTAATCGATCAAAAGATATTATACATAGCGTTGTTGTCGTTGGCTTCGGGGTCCTGTTGGTGGCTTCGTTGATCGCTGTGTTTCCGTCTCCCTACCTCTACCTCTCTTCAACGCACGTAACAGATATGAGTATGTCCGGACACGAGAGTGCCTTCGAACACCAGGAGGACGGTGTCGGGTTTGATGGGATCCGTGCGGGGCCGAATAGATACGAGGATATCTACAGCGCAAATATAGATCGAACTCAGGGGTATGGTGGAATAACGAGTGACGAGATCGACGACGGTATCGCGGGAGCGTATTCCGAGAATCGATATCTCACCTTGATGCGGACCGATTACGAACGCGAAGTGATCGCTTACAAGGAGTTACGCTACTCGGAGTCTCAACTCGATTCGATCTCGTACCAGCCCGGCGTCAACCGGATACAGTCCAATGGTGAGTTCGAGTTGTTCTATGTCTACGGCACGGCTGACTGACGGTCAGTTCCTGAGATCCTCTCACAGTGGGCAACGAGGTGTTTTTGCGGCCTGAGGCGGTTATCTGACACCGGTACACTGACTCACCGAACTCAACCAAAGTAATATACGATTAGTAATAAGTTCTCATACGGACCTGATAGCTAGTGTATTTTTCGATCGGAACTGACTATCACTCCAGATATCCGAGACCACGGAGACGCTCCTCTACATCGTCGAAATCATCGTCTAAATTCTGTTCTGTCGTTTCTGCAGTAGTCCTGTCGTACGTATGAGTCGTGACGGTGTTGTCCTTGGGTTCGGTTCCATTTGCGAAGATCTCTTGGAGAACTCGTCCGTCGGTGGCATGTGGGATCGGTTCTCCGACATCGTGGAGAACCGTCGGGGCAATATCTACGACAGACGCACCCTGAGGTGTCGATCCAGCCGAAATCTCTGATCCCCAGGCTAGAAAGACACCTTCAGAACGATGACCGGCCGCCATCCCACCTGCCGGTGTGAACACCTCGTCGGACACCTTCGTCTTCTCCTCGTACTCGCCGCGGCCGACGGCGATCAGATCCGGTGCATCCGAATCCGCCGGAAACAGTTTATCGCCGTCGTGGATTTCGAGAACAGGGTCACCTGTCTCCGGATCAGTGACTTGTGAGAGGGCTGACGACACGTCGCGCTTGACTGATTCGATCTCAGACGGCGGAACGATCCCTCGTTCGAACCGTTCAGTATCGTTGATGTAGATTTGACTTGGATCATGGGCGAACGCGACCGTCTCCCGGAACTCGACGTCGTATAGACCATGGTCACCAGGTATCTGCTCTGCGACGCGGTCTATAACTGACTTCGGAAGACGCTGTAGGAGTGTCTCGGCCGTTACTCCCACACGCTCGAGTGCGCTAAGTACTGTTTGTTTCCGCACTCCCAACTTCGCTAATATCCCTCTCGCCCCCTCGTCGTTTTTTCTGGCAAGGAATCCCTCCTGAGCGAGCAGCGAATTCAGGTTTATGAACGTTGAGATTGGCCCGAACCCGTGGTCGGAGACGACATACAGTGTTGCGTCGTTTTTTTCCGCATACATCATAGCTTCACTGACAATTTCATCCAGCTGTCGATAGTGGTCGAGGATCACCTCCTCGTCCCAGATGAGATGCTGTAGCCGATCCGGAGCGGTGTACACGAAGAAGAACAGTCGCCAGTCACGTTCTTGAGCCAACTTGTGCATCAGTTTTCTACGGGCGTCCAGCAATCTGTCGATATCCTCGACGAACTTGTCGTGGGTGTCTGTATATTCGTACCAGTCAAGTCCTATCTGGTAGGCCGGTATCTCTTGCTCGATATCATCACGAAGGGTAGATGGGTGGGCGAACCCGTCACCGATTTTTGGGGTGATCATTCCACTAACCATTGCGCCGTCGATCTCGTCGACCGGATACGTCATCGGGACGTTTCCAGCTACTGATGGTGAAAGGACATCCCAAAGCGCAGGCTGACTCGAATCATCTCCAGTGTACAGTTCGTGGGTATAGTCCTCATTGAGGTCGTGAAAGCCATAGATGCCGTGTTTGTCCGGCCAAACACCAGTCGTAATCGACGGCCAGGCTATCGGTGATGTCGGGGGGAGAGAACTCTCGAGTGGTCCAGCCGAACCGTTCTCGAAGAGCCTCTGAAAATTCGGAAGCTCTCCCGTCTTGCCCCATTTCTGCAAGAGGTTCCATGGGACGCCATCGATACCAAGTACGAACGCTCTTTTTGTCGTTTTTTTACTCATAATGATGAAGGAATGATTGGTGGTCTGTTTCGTGTGTAAGCTCACTTTTTTCAGGTATTGTTATACGTCTCCTGACCAGGTGGCTATGATATCAAAACTCGATTGAGACTAATCCGTAGTTGCTGAGCCAACATCTATAGTATAGTTTTATATATAAATAGTCAAGTAATATATATAAATACGAGACTGGCACTGTTAAGTTCAGCACCTCCTCGGCAGGGGTACGACCATTCAGTGCTTGATTCGGTCGATTTCGATTGTACTAGTGTCTGAACCGCCGCAGCCACCGTTTCGCGCTACCTTGACTACCCCGCCAAAACGAGTGAAAGCGGTCGATCCGCATGGTCACAGTCTGGAACCATTTTTTGATGTGGTTCCGATCGGTATAGTCAAGCTGACCGCTCAATTCGTGGCGAGTGAGGGCAGTCAGGTAACCGTCAGCATCGACGAGAAACTCTGTCTCAGAGACGTTTTATTTCTCAGTAAGGCGGCTGTATACGTCCACCTCTAGAATGAGTTTTGAGTCCGTGTCGATTGTAGCGTAGAGCCACTTTTCTTCGCCGCCGACCTCGATTTGTTTCTCGTCAACTGCGAACCGCGACGGCGTCGCCATCGGCGGGTCGCTCTGTGTCTCAGTCAGTTTCTCCTTCCAGTTCCAGACCGCCTGATATTAGCGATCGACACCCAACCAGGCCAAGACTCCCCCGACTTCACGCACCGACAACCCCATTGAGTGAAGTCGAACTGCGAAACAGCGCACGTGTGTCGAGGTGCGCTCGTTCTCCCAAGTGTCTTGATTCTCTACGTCTAACTCTTCTCTGAGGAGGTCTGCGAGCTTCATGGACAGAACTCGCTACGACCTCCCCGTTCCTCAATCTCTCAACTAGACAGTGCCGTGCCACGAGACTCTACTTGTCGATCTCTCTATTTTGTCGCCGACTAATATCGGATCTGACACTTACACTCAGCCATCGGTTCAACTTGACTTCGGGGCGAAGTCCCCCTCCTCAATAAGCAATGCAGGGAGCGAAGCGACCGAATAGGAGGAGGAAATAGTTCACTTAGTGTCACCCACGATTCAGCGTTAGCCGGATATTTGCCAACTAAACAATCCTACGAAAATATTACAGACAGTATAACAAAATATACAATCGCAAGACTATTGAAATGCATGCCACTCGATACAGCAGTCGTAGGCGCTGGAACCATCTCTGACTTACACCTTTCCGGCATAGAAAAGAACCCACGAACGAACCTCGTAGGGATCTGTGATGTAGATAAACAGCAGGCAAGAGACGCCGCAACTAGATATGATATTTCACCGTATTTCGATATCGACGGGTTACTCGCAGACCAATCATTAGATTGGCTGCACGTTTGTACTCCTGTTCAGACACACTTCAAGATCAGCAAGAAAGCAATCGAAGCGGGAGTACCGCTATTGATCGAAAAACCGGTTACAGAGACAGTCGAAGAGTTGGAGACGCTCGAACGTCTCGCAAAAGAAAACGACGTTCCCATTTCGCCGGTACACCAACACCTATTTAGACCAGCCGTATTAACCGCCCGCGAGTTGATCGAGTCGGGGGAGCTCGGACGTATCAGAGGGGTTGACCTCGTCTTCGCTGGCAACACGGCACCCGACGAAGTCAACAGGGGATCATGGGTATTTGATCTTCCTGGCGGCGAGTTCGAAGAAGGGCTCCCCCACCCAATATATTTAACGCTCGGGATCGGGGGATATCCGAGGAGTGACTCAGACATCTCCGTGAAGACGGCGTTGGTGGGGGATTATGATGGCAAGTTCGAGTACGATGCTGTCCAGGCACAGTACGTCACCTCGGGCGAAGTTCTCTGTAGTATGAAAATGATTGGCGGGGGCCGTCCGAAACGACAAATCATCGTCCATGGCGAGGAGAAGACACTCGTCGTCGACCTGCATCTGCAAATGGTACAGGTAGTTGGTTCCGACTTCACTCGTTCGCCATTGACCAAGACGAAACAGGCCCTCCAGTATGCGCTTGGCCGTTTAACCGGGATTGCACAGAACGCTCATCTAGTCCTCGAAACACAGTTGACGGATGACTGGGAAACCGAGAAGAGAGGCACCTCCCACTACGAACAGTTCGATCAAACGGCAAAAGCGCTCGAAACCGATTCAGAGATGCCTGTCCCGCTGTCATCCTCACGGTGGACGATCCTGACAATGGACGAAATACGCGAAACCGCTGGGGATCGGACGGAAAGTCTCTCATTGCAGCAACCTGACCCGGCGTAATACCTGAGAACTGAATGCACAATATCTAGTATGTCTAACTCTTCTTATCTGGATGGGTTTCGGGCATCATTCGCAGCCCAGATGACTCGAATCCTTGTCAACGGACTAGTTGTTCTATTATTGACTCGATACTTCCTCTCTCCGGAAGAGTACGGCGTGTTATTTCTTGCAATCTCGATCCTAGCATCATCACTGTTGTTCAGTCGGCTTGGTATCCCGAAGGCAGCGGCACGGTATGTAACCGAATATCGAGAGGTCGATTCTGGACAGGTTCGCAACATCGTTCAAACATCATTTAAGATTATTACAATAACGGCTTTCACTGTCGGATCTTTGCTCGCGCTTTCGCGTGGTGCAGTCGCATCTGTGTTCGACGAGCCAACACTACTCCCGTTACTATTATGCGGGTTCTTTTATATCATATTCCGCACATACAATAGCTACTTTTATACATTGTTCCAGGGTTTCAACCATATTAGCAAGAGTGCATATCTCTTGATAAGTTCGAACCTCGGAATCCTGATAGGTATCCTCCTGTTTGTCACACTTGGCTACGGGGCAATCGGCGCGTTGATAGGATATGTGATCGGGTACGGTCTCGGAACAGTTGTCGGCTTGATTTTCCTGTATCGAACTATCAGAAAGTACGAAGTACGACCAATTGAACCGGGGTTACGTCGTAGAATCTTCGAGTACAGTATCCCATTGACAGCGACGAACGGTGCAAATATTCTTTATAAGAAAGTGGACGTTATGTTGATTGGCTTCTTTCTCACCCCCGTAGCTATTGGATACTATACACTCGCAAAGCAGCTTTCTGATTTCATAATCGCTCCCGCAGAGTCTCTTGGGTTCACTATCTCACCATCTTATGGTGAACACAAAGCGAACGGCGACAGCCAGCGCGCGGCCCGTATTTACGAGACGGCGTTCGAACACACTCTTTTGTTCTACGTTCCAGCGGCAGCAGGACTCATTCTTGTCGCCGAACCAATGATCGAGTTCATCTTTGGAGCGGACTATCTGGGCACAGTTCCTGTAATCCAAGTATTTTCCGGCTTCATAGTCCTTCAGGCGGTTGATAAGATAACGAACGATGGACTCGACTATCTGGGCCGTGCAAGACATCGAGCTATCGTAAAGACGAGTACTGGATTCTTCAATCTTGGTCTAAATCTAGTGTTGATTCCAACCATTGGAGTAGTTGGGGCAGCCGTCTCCACAGTAATTAGCTACGGGATGATGGTTACAATCAATGTGTATCTAATCCATACAGAATTGTCGTTAGCGCTGGAACGACTTTTCCGGTCGATCATTCGCATTTGTGGAATCACCGTCTGCATGTCTGCGATCGTCGTCATACTGTTACCGTTTATCTCCAGTCTCGCAACGTTACTCTTCGTCGTCACGGTTGGCGGAACCACATGGCTATTTCTCGCACTTGCTACCGGTATTCCGAACGTAGACGTCGACGCGATTCTCTCGTGAGTCGGCCCAGAGCGCTTTTCCTACCATTCTTTTTTATTTATGTTCTCTATATATAGAGTGATTTTCATCTGAATATGCTTAAACAGAGAATTACTATGCACATTAGCCGTCGAACAGTTTTTCTGTGAACTTAGAATATGGTTGAGCGCTCACCCAATATTTTTATACTGACAGTTGATTCGCTTCAAGCTGACGCGTACAGTGAGTTGATGAGCGGCGTTACCTCAACAGTTCGTGGGGTCGACTTTACCAACGCATTCGCTACTGCGAGCAACACGGGGAGTTCGATGCCGACACTGGCTGCTGGCGTCTTTTGCGATCAAGTCGCAAATGGGACACCGAATCTCAAACTCGGAGAGTCGAGCGAGGATGACGGCCTGACTACGGTAGCAGAAGCACTCTCAACGGCTGGATACGACTGTTCGCTCTGGTGCGACAACGTCATTTTCGGGTCGGAACGAAACTACGACCGCGGATTTAGTGACGGAAGAACAGGAGAGCCAAACTGGAAAAAGCAGGCTCAGAAGCTAGTACAAAAGACCGGATCAGACCCATTATTTAATGCCTGTAGATGGGCGTATTTTAATGTCCTCCGTCCTGTGGAGAATATATTCCCGTCTGATGGAAAGTACTACACACCGGCTGAAGCGTATCACCGGTCGGTTCTCCAATCACTCCGAGAGGATTCGGGTCAGCAGGTACACTGGATCCATTATATGGACGTACATCATCCCTTCGAACCGCCAGCCGAGTATCTTAAAACTCGATCATTGAACACCGATCGACGTCCCTCTGAACTCGCAGGACTATCTTCGAAGGCAATCATCGAAAACAAGGGAGAGGGGATAAGCGAGGACGATATCGAAGATATCAAACAGGCGTATCTCGCCGCCTGTGAGTACTTGCGCGACGAGATAGTGAAATTTGTCGAGACACTTCTCGATGGTGAACACTACGTTCCCGGATACGATCTCTTCCTGTTGACTGCTGACCACGGTGAGGGATTCAACCGTGACCTGCATGGTATGCTGGGTCACACTCCTTCCCCAGCGTTCTGGGACGACCTCGTCAAAGTTCCACTCGTTATTAGTCATCCCGATTGGGACCCGGAAACAGTTGATTTCCAGGTCAGTCAGATCGATGTAATGCCGACTCTCCTGCGCGCAATAGACATCCCGGTCCCGGCATCGATGGAGGGAATTTCTGCATCAAGACCGTCAGAGTTGCACCGAGACAAAGTGTATTTCACTGCGACAGGGCCATACCGAACGTATCATGGCGTGCGATCTGAATCCGGACACAAGCTCTTTACTGACAGGATCAGTGAGGAGGAATCAATCGAAATGACGGGCATGGACGAAGAGCAAGATCACGAACGCGTACTACTCACCCAAGTGAAAGACGATACCGAGTCGATCAGATTCGAACGAAAATTAAACACTACCTCAAAACCCTCAGACCCGGATAAGTGTGAGCGATGGTTGGATTTGCGAAATTCGCTTCGAGAGGAGAGAGAGACAATAGCGACAAGACGGTTTGACGCCATGCTGTCGGCAGAGACCAAGGAACAACTACGTGAGTTGGGTTACGTCGACAATATTCGGTAAAAATTCACCGGATGTTTGCAATAGCGAGATCTCAATAGCCGATGCTACATCACCGAACAAGAATAACAAACTCCGCAGAGGGTTCGTTCTACTCGAGGGTCATTTATTCGCTGCGGTCGATGCTCACATCCGCGTTGCCGTTGATCTTCAGGGTAGTGACTTCTCCGGAGTATTGGTAGCCGTCTTTACCGTTCCCGATGATACCGGTGACCTCTCCGTTGGAGACAACCGACTGCAAAGTGTCCCATGGATGTCTATCGTCGGCAAGCGACGTCAGATTATCACTCTGTTGGACTTCTCCAGTTACAGAGAAAGTGTACCTGCTTATGCCGTCTTCTTGCTTTGAGCCATCAACCATAATGGTGTTATTTACGCTTCCTTCGTCACTTGCGTCATCTCTTCCCTTATCACCATCATTATCATCCCAGGTACCAACTCCCTCGATCTCGGTTGGGTCGAATTCCACATCGTTGACAGTTACCGAGATGTTCTCGTCAATCTCGACCGAAGTCACTGCCCCTTGAACAAAGTAGTTATCAGTGGCATTACCCACATATCCCCTGATCGTGAATTCATCTTCATCAGTTGTCGTCGTATCGCGATAGGGATCGTCCGGATCCGTATCCGCATCGTCTCCGATCTCTGCGTGGCCATGACCAACTATACGATACTCGGAAATGTCGGTAGCACCACCACTCAGAACAATGTGATTAGACTCGTCATCGTTCCAGATGTCATCGATAGAGGGTTCTTGCGGTGAAGAATCATCACTTCTCGTTGGACCTCCGCCAGATGCCGCTTGCTCTGGAGTCACCGGACAGCCGTCGGGAGGGCTCAGATCCGGCGTTCCACGGGGATTGCCGATGACAGAACCATCACCGTTGTGGTCTCCTCCCCAGCGAGTGTTCTCTACCTCAACCGTCGCTGGATCGTACGTGTTAATCGTTCCCTGAATGTCACAATCACGAATGATCGTCTTTCCATCCAGCGCCCAGATCCCACGTTTATTCACTTGATTGAAACCGTTATGTGGTGTCGAATTATCTGTTTGGACGACCGTATTTGTCACTTCGCAGGTGCCGAGTGGAGAGCCAATTTTGAACTGTGAGATGTTATTCGAGTCGAAATAGGAGTCACGAATGTGAATGATACCACCTTGAAGATCAGATGTGGGCGATCCGTAGATGCCATTGTTCGGGAAGCCAGCAATGTGAACCCAGCGGAATTCTATTGGCCCGTTCGTTGATCCATGATCAACGAATGATCCTTTTGAGCGACCCGCTGTACATCCATCG
This sequence comes from uncultured archaeon, assembly GCA_964633675.1. Lineage (GTDB taxonomy): Archaea > Nanohalarchaeota > Nanosalinia > Nanosalinales > Nanoanaerosalinaceae > JAXINT01. Next base: position 10,007 of record CAZWHR010000022.1, read on the forward strand.
CCGAGATAAATATTCTCAACCGTGCCGTGCTCGCCGCCAACCAGAAGTGCCATATCATCGTAGACGTCCATTGTGCCTTTGACACCGATATTGCGGACCGTCCAATCAGACCCTCTCGCATCGATTCTGACGCTTGCCCCAGAAGCGGTGACATCAATGAGTTTGTTCGAGAGTGTCTCACCGCTCCGAACACGTATAATTTCTCGCTCATCAGCTGAAACCTCAATTATCTCGTAGTCATCCTGAGAATCAGCCGCAACACTCGCGGTACCCGGGATCACTGCCGCACCGGTAGCACCAGCAATCTTAATTACGGATCTACGGCTGATGTTCCAGTTTTTCCCTTCAGATCTGCTAGTATGGTTATTCTTACGATCTATGTTACTGTCCTTCTCATCCGTTTGGTATCGGTTACTTTCCACCATGAAGCATAAACTAAAGCTTACCATATTAACTCTTACTGCCTATTAATTATATATTAATAAGTATAGTAGCCATTTAGTAAATAATACCATTGATTACTCTGTCTAAGTAAGTTTTACTTACTAGTTAGAAATATACTATCTACTCTATTTGAAAAGCGATAACTGGATATCGACATAGGATTACGAATTATATAAGAATATTAAGAGCTTCATACCCATAGATCACTAACAGGAGTCGCGGAGTGATCACTAGCACCGACCTCTTCCTTAGAGCGTCCAACAACCGATTTCCGGATAGAATTAGCGGATATCCGATAATACATTCTAGCGTTCGGATAGTGCGGTAGCTTGGCGATATGTACCGGACGAGAGGCAAACCCATCAATCTACAATAAATATTCTTCTAGTTTGGCGCCCGTACGTGAGTACACGATCTATAACAAAGACGATCTGTCGAGGAGGGAACTACAGGGGGCAATCCCGGACCGGTCGACAGATATGATGATACGAGATACGAACAGAGCGACGCAATGTTTTGCTGTGGCAGTAGGGATCGTAGTGCTGACCGCAATAGTTACTGCACCGATAGCGGGTGCCACAATACCCCCTACGCAGCAGCAATCGGACGGAGTGCCGCAGAACTACTCCGTCATCCAGGACGGCGAGTGTACGACAATCACCTCGTTCGGGGACGGCTCCGAATCGGTCGAGGAGTTCTACGACTATCGCAGTCCGTACACCCAGCCGAGCAGTTACACCTACAGCTCATTCGGAACGACACAGTTTCAACAGGACGACACCAGCGTCCTCTTCTTTTACGAGGGAGCAGAGAGAACCAGCCTCGTCCTCGTTCACGATCAACTCAATGGCGATTCCACGGGCGGCGCTCTCACGATGGAGTTAGAGGGTCTTCCCGAAGAGGGAG
>CAZWHR010000023.1:0-10772 GCA_964633675.1 uncultured archaeon
ATCTTCTTATCTGCATTATCCGCGTTCTTGATCAGGCTGTCTCCTATGACCGCTACCTTGTTCTCTGAGGCCTGGTATGGAAGTGTCAGATCCTCTGAGAAACGGTTCTCCGGCTGATCAAGGTCGATATTCTTTAGATTGATAACGAGGTCCACGGACTGAACGAAGTTGCGCTCCTTGGCCTCATCCTTTGCCTGATTTACTGCTTCTTCGATATCCATCAGTTACCCTCCTCCTGCTCCCTTGAAGGAGCCCTTCCTTCAACCGGCACACTCAGGTTCCACTTTCGGCCTGACGGCCTCAAGTCCTTCATTTTACTGGTCTTTTCTATTTCAAACATCAGTTATCCTCCTCCAGCTGTTCGTCATATTCTCCTTGGTCGATAAGTTTCTGAACCTGATCTGCATCTTTTCCATCGACAGTTACTCCTGCCGACATGCAGCTCCCCAGTACTTCTTTTACTGCACCTCTGAGGTCCATAGCCACCAGATCTGATCTCTTCATATCTGCGATAGCCTTGATATCCTCAAAGTCAAGGTCTGCGACCTTGTTCTTGTTTGGCTCTCCTGAACCTGACTCTATACCTGCCTTGTCCTTGATAAGCGCTGCTACCGGAGGGGTACCTACTTCGACCTCGAAATCTCCGGTATCCTCATCAACTATAACATCTACAGGAATCTCCATTCCCTCGAAATCCGAAGTCTTCTGGTTGATGGTGCTTACTACCTCACCGATATTTACAGGTAGCGGTCCGAGCTGTGGGCCTAGTGGAGGTCCTGCGGAGGCATTTCCTGCCTCAACCAGCGAACTTATCGTCTTCTGTGACATTATTTCTCACTTCTCTTTCTCAGTAGCTCTACCGAAAGCGTTACAGGGATAGGCACTGCAGCTTCCAGCAGCTTTATTGTTGCCTCCTGGTTTGCGTCATCTATCCTATCGATCTGAGCCCTCTCACCCTTGTATGGCCCGCCGATAACCTCAACCTTGTCGCCTTCCTCGAGCTTTATCTCCTGAGGTTCCTCCGAGAGGAACTCCTCGAGATCGTCTATATCTGCCTCCTTATCTATTGTCCCTTTGACATGCCTTACACCGTCGATAAGGTTCTCTATATCCGCCTCTTCACCTTCAATGAACAGATACCCTTTCAAGTCCTCGGGATAAAACACGGCCTGTATCTCGAAGCTTTCATTATCCATACGTGCCTCTACCGAGCTTATAACGGTCTTTTCTCTTCCTCTTGTCGTCCGGACTGCTTTTAGCGCCACTTTTGTTGCACCTCGAGGTTACGGAATCAGTGTAATACCGATCATATATATAAGGAACCCGATTAGCCCTATTATCAGGATTCCTACACCTGTGACCTTGGCTGACATCATGAACTCATCCTTGTCGGGCTTTTGAGTGATCCGAATAACTCTTCCGTACTTCTTGAGCTTGGATTTGATGGTGTTGTAAAGACCCATTGTTCTCCTCTGTCAGCGCATTCAAAACCTTTTTGAGCATTCTTAACCTCGCATGAAATTTTGGAGAGAACCAGCTCTGGCAGCCTTAAAGGCACCTTCCACTGACCTCTCCTGTCACAAACGTGACAGTCCATACGAGGTTCAACTTGCAGTTGCAGCGCAACTTTTTTAAAGGTGTCTACATTTTACCTTAGGATGAAATAATCGGGGGATAAGTTAGAGAGAATAGATAAAAAGAGAAGGAAGTCCCTCTCTTTCTAATCCCAGTCCAGCGACCCACCGGACTGGTATTCGGTGACCGTGGTCTCGAAGAAGTTCTTCTCCTTGTCCAGGTCTGCCTGCTCGCTCATCCATGGGAAGGGGTTCTCAGTGCCGTAGACCTTTGGCAGGTTGATGCGCTTCAACCGTCTGTCCGCCATGTACTCCACATATTCTGCGAACTGCTCCGGTGTCATCCCGAGGATTCCGTCAGGACAGGCATCAAATGCGTACTCCTTCTCTAGTTCCACGGACTCCTTTATCAGGTCTATTATCTCCTGTTTGAACTCCTCGGTCCAGACCTCAGGGTTCTCATCCACGATAGTATTTATCAGGTCGCAGCCGAACCCCACATGTAGGGATTCATCCCTCATGACATATTCGAACTGCTGTCCGATCCCGACCATCTTGTCCCTCCTCTTCATGGAGAGCATCATCGCAAACCCCGCATAGAAGAAGATGCCTTCCATGATGATATAGAAACCAACTATATCCCTGAGGAAGTCCTGGATGTCCTCTGTGGTCTCTATCTCGAAGTCCTCGTCAAAGATGGTGGTGGTAAGATCCACTACAAAGTCGTCCTTCTCCTTTATCGAAGGAATAGTGTTGTACATGTTGTAGATTTCATCCGGATCCTCTCCAAGAGTGTCACAGCAGTAGATGAACATGTCTGTGTGGATAGCCTCTTCGAAGGCTTGCCTCAGCAGATACTGCCTGGCCTCCGGATTCCTGATATGCTCGTAAATCGCTAGTACGATGTTGTTGGCTGTCAGGGACTCTGCTGTGGAGAAGAATCCCATGTTCCACCGGACGACACGTTTCTCTGCATCTGTGAGCTTGTCCTCGGAGTTCCACTGCTGCACATCGTCCTGCATAGGGACCTCTTCAGGCGTCCAGTTGTTTGCCACCCCTTTCTTGTAGTACTCTCTCGCCCAGTCGTAGGTTATCGGGAGTATCTTGTTGGGATCTGTCTCGTGCTGGCTGTCAAGGATACCCATTACTGACACGCCTCACAGATATCTTCTTCAACCTTTGAAAGCTCGTTTGGATTTACTTCTTCGGTATCTTCTTCAGATTTCCCCACCCGGTCAGCCTCTTCCTTGTGGTCTCTGGTCTGGCTTGTACCATGTTCATCCTGATCCACGGTTGTCTTCTCTGCCTGGCTTGCACCTAGAGATCTCAGGTAGTAGGTGGTCTTCAGACCAAGCCTCCAGGCATGGAGATATATATCCGATAGCTGCTTTCCGGAGGTTCCTCCGAAGAAGATGTTCAGGGACTGGCTCTGGTCGATCCATTTCCCTCTCTCTGCAGCAAGCCGGACTATATGCTGTGGATCTATCTCGAAAGCGGTCTTGTGCTTATCCTTCAGATCCTGAGGGATCTCGTCGATCTCCTGGATGCTCCCATCGTAGAATTTGAGCTGTTCCTGTATGTCCTCTGTCCAGAGACCTCTCTCCTTCAGATCCTCTACCAGGTAGTCGTTGACTATCGTGAAGTCCCCGCTCATGTTTGACTTAACATACATGTTCTTGTACGGAGGCTCTATCGATGGGAAGGAACCAACTATGGTCGAAATTGTGGCTGTAGGAGCAATAGCCATGGTATTGGAGTTCCTCATTCCGTGCTCCTGGACGTGCTCCCTCACCTTGTCCCAGTCCAGTCTCTCCTCCCTCTTGATAGGAATGTCAACCCCTCTCTCCTCTTCAAGCCTATCTACAGTGTCCAGCGGGAAGATATCCCTATCCCACTTGGATCCTGCAAAGGAAGGATAGCTTCCCTTCTCCTTTGCAAGCCTTGAAGAGGCCATTATTGCATGGTAGGACACATACTCCATCAGGTGGTCGGAAAGCTCTATTGTCTCCTCAGAGTCCATGCTTGTTCCCATCTTGAACAGTGCGTCCTGGAATCCCATGACTCCAAGACCTACAGGCCTGTGTCGCATGTTGGAGTTCTCAGCCTCGGGTGTTGGATAGTAGTTGAGGTCTATAACGTTGTCAAGCATCCTCATAGCAGTGTTTATAGTATCTTCCAGCTTGTCATCGTCCAGCTCTCCTCCTCGAACGTGCTTCGACAGATTGACAGATCCCAGGTTACATACTGCTGTCTCGTCCTCTGAGGTGTTTAGAGTTATCTCGGTGCAGAGGTTGGAGCTGTGCACAACTCCAGCATGGTCCTGCGGAGACCTGATGTTGCACGGATCCTTGAATGTGATCCATGGATGTCCTGTCTCGAACAGCCTCGTAAGCATGGTCTTCCATAGATCCTTTGCATCCACCTGCTTGTACTGCTCCATCTCTCCCTTCTCTGCCTTTTCCTCGTATTCCCTGTATTTTTCTTCAAACTCCTTTCCGTAGATGTCGTGGAGCTCCGGAACCTCTTGAGGGGAGAAAAGCGTCCATTTGCCGTCGTTCATAACTCTTTTCATGAACAGGTCGGGAACCCAGTTTGCTGTATCCATGTCATGGGTTCTCCTTCTCTCATCTCCGGTGTTTCTCCTAAGGTCTAGGAAGTCCTCTATATCAAGATGCCATGTCTCGAGATAGGCACACGCAGCACCCCTCCTTTTCCCACTCCTGTTGATAGCAGCGGTTACATCGTTGCTGATCTTCAGGAAGGGTATGGGGCCTGTACTCTCTATATTTGTGGTTTTGATAAGAGCTCCTTGAGCTCTAAGGTTTGTCCAGTCGTTTCCAAGACCCCCTGACCACTTGGAGAGCGTGGCATGGTCCTGGTAGCTCTTGAAAATATGGTCTAAGTCGTCTTCTACAGTGGTGAGATAGCAGGACGAGAGCTGTGGATGTGATGTCCCCGAGTGGAACAGCGTTGGAGTTGAAGGCACAAACCTGAGATTAGACATCATGTCGTAGAACTCGATAGCTTTCTCCGTAGGTTTGTCTTCCTCAAGCGCAAGCCCCATTGCAACCCGCATCCAGAAAATCTGCGGAAGCTCGACTCTTTCATCCTCCACCTTGAGCAGATAGCGCTCGTAGAGGGTCTTTATGCCCATGTATTCGAACTTTTCGTCCCTTGAAGGATCTATTGCTTCTGCAAGCCTATCTATATCGAAATTTTCTCCCATCCTTTCATCCAGCCTATCCTTGTCAAGCCCTTTCCTTATAGCCTCTCTGAAAGCCTTCCGATAGTGGCCGTCTAGTGTTTCCTCTGAGACCGACCTGCCCATTACTTCTTTGTACAGCTTCTGCCTGAATAGGTTGGCGCTGATATATTTGTAGGCTGGATCCTTCTCTATGTAGGAGGTGGTTTCAAATATTATTGCTTCTTCTATGTCCTTTGTAGGTATGCCGTCATAGACACTACCTCTGACAGCTTCTACTAGCTCGTCCAGCGCATCTTCACTTATTACATCTCTGTATCCTTCTACCGCCCTTTCTATACTTTCTCTTATTTTTTCTTCCTTGAACGGCACGGTATCTCCATTTCTCTTAGTTACTTTAAGTTTTTGATCTCGGTCTCCCGAGCTTTCTTCTTGGTTATTGAAGGAAACAGTTCTCTGTTTCATATACATTTAGACGTATTCCTGATTTAAAAAGTTGCGGGTCAAAAAACACAATATGTAGTTGATTATGTGCTACTACACCACAACATGTGGTATGAGGTAGGGGCCAAAGACCCTTTTTCAGCACGGCATATCGTCTTGCTCTAACGACATGATCTTAAGAAGCATAACAAGAAAGGGGAGGTCATACGAACTCAATTCCAAGCTCCTTCTCAATCTCCTGAGTGTACTCCTCCTGGTAGGTGTCATCAGGTCCGAAGATCTGGGGCGACTGGACACCTGTGACGATAATCATTGATCTCAGTGAATCACCTAGTTCCTTGAGTACCTGTGCTCCCCAGATAACTTTTGCGGAGTCGTGTAGCTTCTCGGAGACAGTATTGACAACGGACTGAGCCTCCTTCAGACTGAGATCCGAGCCTCCGGAGACATTGATCAAAGCTCCTGAACCTCCTTCTATATCGACATCAAGTAGGGGGTTGGTAAGTGCCTTCTCCACTGCCTCGTCTGCCCTTGACTCGGTGTCAGACTGCCCCATACCGATCATGGCTATTCCTCCTTCCCCCATGACAGCTCTTATGTCGGCAAAGTCTAGGTTGACCAGTCCTGGCTTTGTGACAAGTTCTGTAACTCCTCTTACTGCATTTACAAGTATCTCATCTGCGATCTTGAATGCGGTGTTAAGAGATACATCTGGAACTATCTCAAGAAGCTTGTCGTTAGGTATAACTATTAGTGTATCTACAACTGATTCGAGCTCCTGTAGGCCTCTTCTGGCATTTTCCTCCCTCTGCTGTCCTTCCATCCTGAATGGAAGTGTAACTATGCCAACTGTCAGAGCTCCTTCTTTCTTGCCTATTTCTGCAATAACTGGTGCTGAACCTGTCCCAGTTCCTCCACCAAGCCCACAGGTTACAAATACCATATCAGAACCCTGCAACTTGTCTTTAAGCTTTCCTTTGTCCTCTTTTGCTGACTCTCTTCCGACCGAAGGGTCTGCTCCGGCTCCAAGACCTGAAGTAAGCTCTTTACCTATTAGAACTTTTTCATCAGCATCTGCATATAGAAGATCCTGTGCATCTGTGTTAACTGCCAAGGTTTCTGCTCCTGCTATACCTACCTGCATGAGGCGGGAGATAGTGTTGTTGCCGGCGCCTCCGGTTCCCACTACTTTTATATCGGCCTTCCTTTGCTCTATAAGTTGCCTGAGTTCTTCATCAACTTCGTGTTCCTCGGTTTTTTCTGTGGGGTAGTTCTCTTCTTCCTCGTCCTTGGCTTCTTGTACCATGTCTTCCATAGTTATCTCCTTTGATAGTCTGTATTTAACTGGAAAACCTACCTTCTTGAAGCAACCATTTCAGGTGAAGATATTTAAAGTTAATCAGGGATCCGGCCCTGTTTTACGGGAAGAGTAACGAATCGCTCTCTCACTTTCCCTCGGAATCTTCACCTTCCTCTGCTCCTACTGTTGCTTCCTTAACCCCTTCCAGTTCCTCAAGGTCTTCCTCTACCTTATTTCTGACAGGCTCGGCCATCTGGTCTGCTGTGATTTTTATCTCCCCGTCTTCAAGCTCCATGTCAGAACTTTCGATACCGTAGAACTCCAGTATGGCCTCAGCCTGTTCCTCTTTATCATCTATCTTTTTCAGTATCTCTACAGTATATTCAAGATCTCTACCTGCAAGAGGGTGGTTGAAGTCAACCTTTACTCTTCCGGAAGATACTGACAGTATCCTTCCTTGTTTTCCATCTATCTCAACAGGCATCCCTCGGTGGGGCCTTACCTCATGTTCCTTAAACTCCTTCTTTGAGACTGTCTTTATTTTATCTGACTCCCTAGAGCCAAAAGCATCCTCCTTAGATACCTGAAATGTCTCTTCGTCGCCTACATCCATTCCTTCTATTTTTTCCTCCAGAGACTCAAGTATATATCCTTTTCCAAGAAGTATTTTAATTGGCTTTAGCTCTCTCTCCTGCTGTATATCTTCTTCCTCTGCTACCTCAGGATCTGTGAGGTCGAATATCTCTCCCGAGTTCTCTATTCTTCCTATATAGTTTAATTCCACTACATCTCCTTCTTCTACTGGCATACTAGGTTCGACTTTCCAGCCAAATCCTTTTATAGTTGTCGTTTCCTTCTGTTGTTGAACCATCATGGGGATATTTGACAGAGTGTTCTCGAGCGAGGAGTGGCGCGAGGATCTGGACAACGAAGTAGTGAGGAAGCTGGACAAGCTACTCAACCGTATAGAACCATTTAAGGAGGCCTACGAAAAGAGCGATTACAAGGCTATCGCACAGCTATGGGTTGCTCTTGCAGAGGTTTATATACAGGTCGACAGGATGAACCGGAGATTGTTCAAGCTTGAAAAACTTCTTTCGGAGGGAGAAGCGCAAAGAGTTATGGAGGACAGCGAGCTAGCTTCCGATCTAAAGGAGTACTAGGAGAATTTTTTTGAAGGACTATAAGAGCATCTAAATTTCTTCTATTTCTTAGAACTTTCTGTCGTATTCCTCTATCTTGATTAATTCACCTTTCTTGCCTACATAATTGAAGAGTTGCCTGTAGGTAGGATGTCCTGAAAGAGTTTTTACATCCCCTAACAGAACAAGTTTCTTTCTGGCTCTAGTTATAGCCACATTTAACCTCCTAAGATCCTCTAAAAACCCTATTATTTGCTCGCTGTTGGATCTTACAAAGGACAGGACTATAACGTCCTTCTCTCTTCCTTGAAAGCCGTCCACTGTTTTAATCTCGAGCTCCTCTATATCAAGCTTGTCCTGCAGTAGGCTGACCTGGTCATCATAAGGGGAGATAACCCCTATCTCTCTAGCATCTACTCCTAGCTCCAAAAGCCTATCCACCACTTCTTCCACAATCCTTGCTTCTCCAGGGTTCTCCTTTGAAGTTGAATCCTTTTTCGACCTCTCCCTGAGATCTCCCTCCGTATCTACAAATACCACAGGGTTCTCAGGATCTAAAATATCACCTATAAACCCTTCTCCTACTGCAGGTATATCCAGAGTGTGATCCGCCACGCTTTCATCGGCCTCAAGTTCTCCCTGGTAGAACTCTCCACTTGGGAACTCCATTATATTATTGTTCATCCTGTACTGGGTGTTAAGCATCTGCTTTATCTCTGATCCGTAGAGTGAGAGCAGTCTTTCGAACATTGTCTCCTCCAGCCCCTTCACCATCGCCTCCTGGCTAAGTATGGTTGGAGGTAGCTGTCTGTGGTCTCCTGCCAGGATCGCCTTGTCTCCATGATCCATAGCTATAAGGCATGAGGGTTCGGTCGCCTGTGTCGCCTCATCTATCATCACCACATCGAAGTCTCTCCCATCCATCAACTCGGAACCCGCAGTCGAGTTGGTAGTACACACAACATCCGCGCTATCTATTATTTCGTCCACCGCCTTGTCCTCAAGCTTCTCTGCCTTTTCTATGAGCTCTCCGATCTGATCCTGTAGCTCCAGCCACTTTGCCATGGACTCTATCTTGGCCGGAGGTATCCCTCTTGAACCATTACCTTCCTCTGCAAGCCCTTTTATGGCTTCATCGCTCAGTCCTCTTCTCCACCTACCGCTTGGGTAAGTATGCTTTTCTTGTTCCTCGTCAAGGCTGTAGGCATTCTCTCTAAGCTCCTGCGCCTGCTCATATTTATCCTTCTTTTCTACCATGAAGTCTAGGGTATGCTTCCTTAGGCTATCGGTGACTCTTGCAGGATGTCCAACTCTTACAGCGTTTCTCCCTCTCTGATTGAGGAAATCTACGAGGTTATCCACAGCTACGTTGGAGTCCGCTGTTGCCAGGACCTTATATCCTCTGTCTACGTGCTGTTCTATAGCTTCTATCAATGTAGTAGTCTTTCCAGTGCCTGGAGGCCCGTGAATCAAGAATAAGCCCTCTGCAGCAAGAGACTTCCTGACTGCCTCCCTCTGTGACTCGTTCAGCTTTTCGTTGTTGACCTCTATATCCGGAACCTCGCCAAACTGTGGCTCCCTATCCCCTACGAGTATATCTCTAAGATTCTTCTTACCGCCTTCTACCTCCTCAAAGCTTTCGAGAGCATCAAGCATCCTCTGAAATGTTATATCATTTACATAGAGATCCAACCTCAACCCCTTCCCATATACAAATCCGTGTGGCTTGCCGTCGAAAGCTACAGATATAGAATAATTGGTCTTCTCGATAACTGTACCTGTAGGATTGTCAGGATTTGTGGGCTGGTTCTTCGAAACCATAACCAGGTCTCCCACACTGATCTCGGTGTCCGGTAGTTCTCCTCTACCTGTGAACTTGACTATATGGCTCCCGCCTAGGCCTTTTCCCTGATCCTTTCCCTTCATCCTGAGAACTGCGCGCCCTTTCTCCTGCCTCTCCCTACCTGAAAGATTTTCTATCTCGCTCCTGTGGCGCTCCATCTCCTCCTCTCTTTCCAGTTCTACAAGATATTCGAAGTGATCCTGGTAGTCTCTGTAGTCAGCAAATTTTTTCATTTCTATCACTCTTGTTCTTCCAGTAGAGGACTTTCTAAAATCCTCTGCTTCATAAAAAATATTTAAGAATAGAGGGAAATAAATTTAAAGGAGAAATGGGAGAATATGGCAAAGAAGAAAAGACAGGATATTACGATGTTGCTATGGAGCAAGGAAACCCTCAAGAAGCCATACATATAGCGGTTGAGAAGGAGCTTGCTCCCAGTTATATAGAGAAAGCATTTGAGGCTCTTGTCCAGCGAGATGAAGGAGAGATTACTGCAATGGCGGAACTGGAGTCGGAGGACCTGCCAGAGAAATATCTCAAAAATGCGGTCAAGGCAGTAGTGGAAAGCCTAATGGAAAAAGATCCTGTACTGGCTTCTACGAGAGCTAATCGTTACAAAGAGTACTTGTCTGACGATCTTATGAAGAGAGTGAGTGAGAAAGCCCAAGAAGAGCTTGAAAACACCTATGAAGATCTGGAGGAAGCCTACGAGGATATTGATTAGGTTTCAAGATGTTTTTTCTACTCTATGAGCGGTCGGTTTAATTATTCTAGAGCGATAGCCGTCAAAACCTAAGAGCTCAATATCTAGAGATACAACCTTTTTAAATTTATTTTTTGCATCAATCTGTTATGGAAGCGTGGTTCCTGTTTTCAATAGCTACGCTGGCTAGCTGGGGGTTATGGGGCTTTTTCAGCGGCCTGGCGGTGGAGAATATAGAGCCAAAATCCGCCCTGATATACGAAATAATTGGAGAACTAGTAATTGGGGCTGTTGTTGTATCAATTATAGGTTTTTCTATATCTGTGGGTACTACACCTATTCTAACCGGGATAATAGCTGGAACAGCGCTTCTATTTGGTATGCTGATGTTCTTCACAGCGCTTGACGCAGGCAAAACTTCTATTGTCGTTCCTTTGACTGCCCTGTACCCAATTATCACTATAATACTGGGGTACCTTATACTAAACGAAACAATATCCACAATGCAGGGTCTAGGTATGGTGCTGGCCCTGATAGCAGCCTACCTGCTGCGGACATGAATGA
>CAZWHR010000024.1:0-9828 GCA_964633675.1 uncultured archaeon
GTTTGAATACGGCAACAACATCAGAGGCCAGGTGAAAGAACACAGAGGCCGGGAGGACGCCTTTGACTATGAGGGCTTTGTACCTGCATATATTCGCCCACTCTTCTGCCAGGGTAAAGGCCCCTTCCGCTGGGTGGCTCTCTCCGGAGACGAGGAGGATATATACAAGACCGACAAGGTTGTGAAAGAGCTTTTTCCGGAGAAGAATGATTTACACCGCTGGATAGACCTTGCGCAGGAAAAGGTAGAGTTTCAAGGTCTGCCTTCCAGGGTATGCTGGCTAGGCTATAACGAGGATGAGGATGGACTCACTGAGAGAGCCAAGTTTGCGCTAAAAATAAATGAGATGGTGAGAAAAGGAGAGATAAAGGCGCCTGTTGTCGTGACCAGAGACCACCTGGATGCGGGGAGTGTTGCTAGCCCGAACCGTGAGACTGAGAGCATGAAGGATGGGAGCGATGCAATAGCTGATTGGCCTATACTCAATGCATTACTGAACTGTGCGGCCGGTGCGGATATAGTAAGCGTCCATGATGGAGGTGGCGTAGGTATAGGTAATGCACTGCATGCCAATAACCATGTGGTCTTGGATGGAACGGAACTAGCGGATGAAAAAGCCCGTAGGGTGTTTACCACCGATCCAGGAAGTGGCATAGCACGACATGTAGATGCAGGGTACGAGGAGGCGATAAACGAGGCAGAAAACTCTCAGGTTCATATACCAATGCGTGACTGATATGCTATCTATCCGGCAGAACTATGACTGGAATTACTCCTCTGATGATCCTAACGATGAGACCTTTTCTGATATCGTTGAAACTATAAATCCGGATAGTCTGGAGGATTACAGCAAAGTTCTGCTTGGAGAACCCTATGACGGTGGAGTCATAGGTCGGAAAGGAGCCAGGAAAGGCCCCGAGGCATTACGGAAGCAGCTGGCTCGTACCAAGACGCACCACTTCGGTTCTGGTGCTGTGAGGGATGTAGCAGATCTGGGAGATATTGTAATACCGGATCAGGAGATATTAGAGGTTCAGGAGAGAATGGAGGAGTTAACCTCCTCCATCCATTATAGCAGCGCCCTACCTGTTTTCCTTGGTGGGGGAAACTCGGTGACTGTGCCTAATGTCGCACCTCTACTGGAGGATAGTGTGGGCGTTGTCAGCTTTGATGCACACCTGGACTGCAGAGAGGTGATAGAAGATCCTTCCAGCGGAACACCCTACAGACAGCTGTTTGACAGAGGTCTGGACACCCTTGTAGTGGTAGGTGCCAGGCATTTTGAGACATCTACATCTTATGCACACTATCTTGAGGAAAAGGGCGGCCAGATAATCGATGCTCACACGGCCGGAAGCAGTATTGAAGATACTTTGGAGAACATACTTGCACACCTTGAAGGCGTCGAGAGTGTGTATGTAAGTCTGGATATGGATGTCCTATCTTCAGCAGAGGCGCCGGGAGTTAGCGCCCCTACACCCGGAGGATTGACTTCTAGAGAGCTTTATGAACTTCTTTTCCGCCTAGGATCTTCTGAAGAACGAATTTCGGGTTTTGAAGTTGTGGAGTGCGCTCCACCGCTCGATACTGGGGAAAGAACCTCCAAGGCAGGGTCGCGGGCCATAGCCCATATGATATCAGGGCTGGAGGCGGATAGAGATGTCTGATATTGATCTAGTCATATACAACGCTTCGGAGTTGGTGGGGAAGCGAAATGGTAGTTTCCAGGCTATAGATGACGCTGGCCTGGCTGTGGTTAACGGAGAAATAGCTAAGGTAGGCTCAAGAGAGGAAGTCTTGAAATCCTATCCTGCGGAGAACGCAGAGAAAAAGATAGATGCTTCAGGAAAAACTGTGGTACCTGGATTTGTCGATGCCCATACACATGCGCTATTTGCAGGAGATAGATCCGATGAGTTTGAAGCAAAGCTGAAGGGAAAAACATACCAGCAGATTCTTGAGGATGGTGGCGGGATTCTTAGAACGGTAGAAGCAACAAGGGAGGCTTCAAATAAGGAGCTGCTTCAAGGTCTTCTTGACCACCTTGATATCATGCTATCGCAGGGCACCACTACAGTTGAGATAAAAACTGGTTACGGGCTGGATACTGATACGGAACTCCGGATGCTTGAAGTAATGAAACATGCCGACCAAAAACATCCTGTGGATGTGATTCCTACATTTATGGGGGCGCATGCAGTTCCTAGGGGGATGCGGACTGATGACTATGTGCAGAAGGTGGTTGATGAGCAGATACCTGCTGTTGAGAATCAAGGTATAGCGGAGTTCTGCGATGTGTTCTGTGAGGAAGGTGTCTTCGATGTTGAGCAGTCGAGGGCCATCCTTGAAGCAGGTAAAAAGGCAGGTATGACTCCAAAGATACATGCTGAGGAGTTCTCCCGTATAGGAGGTGCTCGTTTAGCTGCTGATATCGGCGCTGCCAGTGCGGATCATCTGTTAAACGCTGAGAAGGAAGACTTGGATGCTCTGGACAGGGCAGGAACCACCCCGGTTCTGTTGCCTGGAACGGCCTTTGGCCTGGGCGAAGACTACGAAAACGAAGCTCTCTTCCAGGATAAAAATCTTGACATTGCTCTGGGAACGGACTTTAATCCTAACTGCTATTCTAGGAGTATGTCGTTTGCTGTAACTTTAGCCTGCGTATCTCTAGGTATAAACCCTATAAGAGCTCTAAGGGCTGCCACTGAGAACTCTGCAAAGTCAGTGAATAGAGATAATATAGGAGTTCTGAAGGAGGGATACGCTGCTGATATACTGGTCCTTGATGCTCCTAGCCAAAGATATATACCCTATAATTTCGATACAAGTAATGTGGAGTCTGTAGTTAAAGGTGGTGATATAGTTGTCTGAAAGAGTTGTGATTGATGGTGAAAACCTTAAACCTTCTGATGTTGAGAGGGTGGCTAGGGAAGGAATTCCTGTAGAGATATCTGAAAATGCTCTTGATAAGGTCAGGGAAGGTAGGAAAAGGCTTGAATATCTGCTTGAGGCAGACCAGCCGATATATGGAGTTGATACTGGTTTTGGAAGCCTGGTAAACAAAAGGATATCCAAGGATGAGGTAAATGAAATACAGGAGAACCTTGTGAGGAGCCATTCTGCAGGTGCAGATGAGGAACTGGACAGAGATGAGGTGAGGGCGATGATGGTCTGCCGCCTAAACGCTCTGGTTGGCGGATACTCGGGGATACGCCTGCGTGTAGTGAAGCTCCTCAGGGATATGATAAATGCTGACATAACCCCTCTGGTCAAGTCCAGAGGAAGTTTAGGGGCCAGTGGTGACCTTGTACCTCTTGCGCATATGTCTCTGGTGATGATTGGTGAAGGTAAGGCACTGTACAATGGAGATATGATTGATGGAAAAGAGGCTCTTGAGAGAGAAGGTCTTAAACCTCTTGACCTAAAAGCAAAAGAAGGTATAGCTCTATTAAATGGTACAGCTCTTACTACAGGGATATCCTGCCTTGCTGCTGTGGACGCAGAGAGGGTTGTCAAAGTAGCAGATATAGCAGGAGCTTTCACCTTAGAGGCTACTAAAGGGTCGCCTATGGCATTTGATCCGAAGATACAAGAGGTAAGACCTCATCCGGGACAGAAAAGGGTTGCTTCTAATGTTTTGAAGCTTATTGAGGATTCTGAGGTAATGGAGGAGCATAAGGACTGCGACAGAGTACAGGATGCTTATTCCTTAAGGTGTATTCCACAGGTGCATGGGGCGGTAAGGGAGGCTGTATTGCATCTTAAGGAATCCGTGGAGATAGAGCTGAACAGCACCACGGATAATCCCATTATATTTCGGGCGGAGGATGTTGGAGATAGGGCTCCAGGTACTGATAAGGCATCTGCAGTATCTGGAGGTAACTTCCACGGAGAAGTTCTTGGTCTGAAACTGGATTATTTGACCGGTGCGATCACGGAACTGGCAGCGATAAGTGAACGTAGAGTGGACCGGCTGTTGAACCCCAATATACAGGAGGATTACTTAGAGCCGTTCCTGACGCGAAGTAGCGGCCTGAACTCAGGATATATGATATCTCAGTATACTGCCGTTTCCTTGATCAATGAAAACCGTTCTATGGGGAGGCCCACGATTGATAACACACCGGTGAGTGGAGGTCAAGAGGATCATGTAAGTATGAGCGCTGAGAGCGCATATAAGACCCTTAAAGCAGTTTCTAATTCCATAATAGTTCTAGCTATAGAGCTGATGTGTGATGCTCAGGCCTACGAGTTTATAGAAGATTTCGATCTTGGCAAGGGTACTGGTAAGGCGTATAAGGAGGTTAGAAGTATTATAGACTCTCTTGAGAAAGATAGGGTGTTGTATGAGGATATGGAAGAGATGAGAGATCTTGTCAGGACAGGAGAGATAATAGAATCTGTAGAAGAAGCTATCTCAGGGCGCCTTGAATGATGTCTTCTGTATGTACTCTTCTGCTTCTTCCAAGCTATATACCGGCACGATGTTCTCCGGTTTGTCCAGGTCTTCGTCCTCTTCAGGTCTGTAGTTCCTGTTCCAGTGCTTCATCAGGCCATCGACCTCTTTGACCATCAGTACGGTTATCCCTCGAGATGCGCACCTCTTGGCTGGATTTGGATGATCCTCGATATGATGCTTCAGATACCTTTCTTCACATACATCTGCTTTGCTCTTATCTCTATCCCCAACGATGTGGATGGCCTCAAAACAGTCCTGGAAGCACTTGTTGACTATATCTCTTACATGCTCTTCCTGGCTACTCTCCCTACCTGTCACGATCTCCAGATGATGGTTCTCAGCAAGTCGGGGTATAACTTCCTTTGCCTCTTCGAACGGCGCCATGTTCTCGTATTCCTCGCTACCGTCCTCGAATCTATCCCAGATTTTCTCCTTCTTCTCCTTGCTTCCGAAAAGGTCTTCGATGCTCTTAAAATATCTATCTAGCCTGGTAGTATTTGTACCCTGCTCCGAGTTCTTGAACTCTAGGAACCTGTCGTACTGGTTTACAACAACCTCGTCGAAGTCAACACCTATCCTCATCTATCTCCACCTATGTTCAAACCACGATAAGAAAGATTTAATAACTATCGCCGGACCCCTGTTTCTGTAAAATCTTGTTAATCCTCTCCTCTAGGAAGTCCATGAATTTCTCCTGTCTGGCCTCAATACTGATATGTGCGCTCCCCCCGGCTTCTGACAGAGCCATACCTCCCTCACCGCCTAGATCAACTTTTTTCTCTTCGAAGTCGACGAAATCCTTCCCTAGAGCTACTGATAACGCAAGCGGGTCGTGCATGTGGGTCTTGAATTCCCTGTCTCCCATGCTCTCCCTAAATTTCTCGGCGTTGTGCTCTAAGAGCCTTTCAATCTTTCTTCCGTATTTAGAAATCGCCTGGTAGATCGGATGCTCCCTCCCTAGTTCCAGAGCCTCTACAGCGGTCACGTCCAGGGTTATATATCTCTTCCTCGCCTCTGAGTTTAGAACGGTTCTCGAGGCTTCCAGGTCGGTCCTGAGGTTGTATTCGGGTCTTTTCCTGTCTATAGCACCGCCCATGCATGTAACCTCCAGCTTAGGGACAAGTTCAGGATGCCTCTCCATGAACCGCGCCAGGTTAGTCTGGGGGCCTATAGCCACATATTTAACTCTCTCCCTGTTCTCCACAATCTCCGCTATCTCTTCTACCGGTTCCCGACCTCTTCTCTTCTCTCCTGCGATATCACAAACCATACAGGGCTTGCCCTCCTTGTAGGAGAGGCCCGGGATTATATCAGCCTTTATGTCCAGGGCTTCGACTACATCCTGCGCAAAGCTGGCTCTGTGGCCTTTATGTTCGTTGGAAGTTACCACAAGATCCAGATCCTCCTCTGGAGAGGCCAGCGCCAGCAAAAGAGCGAAGATGTCATCCGGGTCTCCACCTATGTCTGTATCCAGTATCATACAGATCTCTGTAGCTGGATAGAATCTTTAATAATTACCTCTTGCTCGAGTCTTTTGTCTCTGTAGAAGGAAACACCGCTAGAAAGGCAGATACCTATATATGAGCCGCATCAACTTCTTCTTGAAGGGGGTCAACCTGTCGCTGTATACTTCTGTCGCTGCCTCTCGGTTGATCCTCGAGGCTGTAGGGTAGGGATAGACCTTGTTGAAGAGGTCCTCGATACCTAGACCGGACTTCTTGGCAAGTATCAGTTCCTGCACCATCTCACCTGCCTCCGGCGCCACCAGTGTTCCTCCGAGAATCTCCTCTCCATCCACATAAAGCAGGAGCATACCTTCTGAATCGGTGACTATCCCTCTATCAACCTCGGAATAATCCTCGACAACCTTCCTGTAGTCTATTCCTCTCTCCTCCAGCTCCTCCTCTGTCAGACCAAAGGTCGCGATCTCAGGATCCGAGTAGGTAACCCATGGAAGATCCTCGTAGTCCACCGAACTCTTCAAGGGAGAGAAGAGGTTGTTTATAACCGTCTTTGCCTGGAGCTCCGCTGCATGAGTGAACATGTAAGAACCCGCAGCATCTCCAAGGACATAGACATCTTTGTTAGTGGTCCTGAGCTTTGAATCGACCTCGAGCCTTCCACCTTCTGTCGTCTCTATACCTGCCTCTTCCAGGCCTTCCGGAAGACTTATCTTCCTTCCTATGGAAACCAGCACCGCATCAAGGATCTCTTCGAACTCCTCACCGGTCTCCTGGTCCTCCAGAACCGCCTTTTCTCCATCTTCAAACCTCTCAAGAGCTGTATTAAGATCTATATTGATGCCTTCCTCCTCGAGCTTCTCCTTCATAAACTCTGAAACCTCTTCCGGCTCTTTACCTAGGATCCTGCCCCCTCTTTCGGCTATAGTTACATCAGACCCCAGCCTATTCAGCGCCTGACCCAGCTCTACCCCTATAGGCCCTCCACCCACGACCAGCAGTTCCTCCGGAAGCTCTTCGAGTTCAAACACCTTCTCGTTGTCCAGGTATTCTACCTCCTCTATACCCGGAACTTCCAGCTCCCTGGGCCTTGAACCTGTAGCTATAACAATCTTATCAGCTCTAAATTCTGTTCCTTCGACCTCAATCTTTTTTTCACCGGTGAAACGCGCATTACCAATCTCCACGTCCATCCCTTTCTCCCTGAAATACTCCGGATTCTCTTCCTCTCTTATGTAGTCTATCTTGTCCTCCACATAATCCATTACCCTTCCGATATCCGCTTTTCCTCCTACCTCTACACCAAACCTCTCGGCCTCCCTTGAGTTCTGGATTAGGTCCGCAACATGTATAAGAGCCTTGCTTGGTACACAGCCATAGTTCAGGCAGTCACCTCCAAAGGATTCCTCGGAGCGCTCTATGAGGAGCGTATCCAGACCTACCTCGTTTGTGAATGAGGCTATGTTCAGACCTGCTGCACCTGCACCGATCACAATTATCTCATAGCTCTCCATGTTCTAGGCCTCCTCTTCATCTTCTTTTCCTCCTATACCTCCTCCGTACTTCTTGTAAAGTAGCGGAAGAGAGATCAGCGCCACCAGAAGCAGAGCCGAGGCCACGATGTTCCACGTGTCCAGCGTGGCTACGGAATCCCCGAAATATGAGTATGCAAAGCTTCCTGGTATTATCCCTATTGCGGTTCCAAGGATATAGTCTCTTGCCTTGACCTTTGTAAGCCCCAGCCCGAAGTTCAGGCCGTTGAACGGGAACAGAGGGACCAAGCGGAAGAATAGCATCCATACAAATCCGTTCTCCCCGAGTTTTTCATTATACTGGTATATTCTCTCGGTCTTGTCCTCCAGGATACCTTCTACAAAATCCCTTCCAAGGAATCGGGACAGGAAGAACGCTAGACTTGCACCCAGAGTTGCTCCTATAACCGTGTATAGTGTTCCGGCCCAGATACCGAATACAGCTCCTGCTGCAAGTGTGAGAGGGCTTCCCGGGAGAAAGAACAGGGTTGCAAATATGTATATACCCATGAACACCAGGGGAGCCAGAAGGCTGTAGCTACCTACCAGGCCTCTGACTCTTTCTACAGATAGTAGCTCTCCAAGGCTGTAGTACCAGGTTGTAAACCCTAGCGCTACAAGGAGGAGTATCAGCGCAGAGAACTTCAGAATGTTTTTCCTGCTTCTTTTCATGACTCCTGTCTTGATTTAGAATCCATGTCTTTTAAGCCTCTTGATTTTGGTATCTGAAATTTTGCACCACATTCTTCGTGCTTTTGATGTATTCTGGATGGATTTTTCTCAGTCCTAGGTCAAGGTTTATAAAAGATAGTCCTAATGTTTGAAACAACAAGGAGGTGTTTACTATGAAAGGTACTGTTAAATTCTTCCACGACATGAAGAACTACGGTTTCATCGAACCTGAAGAGGGAGAAGACGATGTTTTTTTCCATGTCAGCGATCTTGAAGCTGAATCCGCAGAGGAAGGCGATGAAGTAGAGTTCGAGACAGAGGAAGGCGACCGTGGACCACGAGCAGTTGAAGTGGAGAAGCTTTAATCTATTGTCTTTTTTACGATTTTATGGGCTTTTCATGCCCTTTTCTTTCTATTCTTTTCTGCATTTTGCATCTACCTAGCGAAAAAATATTTAGAAGGATAGAGAGCTGTAAATAAATAATGCAGCACTAGACTTACTCCACGATAACTGTACCGCCCTTGGTGGGGGCTACATGGTCATGGTAGTCCCATTCTCCCTTCTTGTCAAAGGTAAAACTGTAGGTCTCCTTTGTCTCGCATGAATCAAAGGTTTCTGAATCCGGATTATTGCAGTGCTCGCTTCTTGAAGTGCCGCTGTATTCAGTATGTGTAGGATGGCGATCCGATGCAACCCACATGCTTGGCCCTTCACTGACCCACTTGACCGTCTCACCCTTTTCTATTGTTATAGTCTGAGGCGAAAAACCATCTGAAGTATATTTAACAATGTTCTCTTCATCTACGTCCTCTCCATTTACAGAGACATCTGTATCTTCCTCTATATCAACGCCCTGTTCGCTCCCAGGTTTATCAGAAGTAGCTTCCTCCTCGCCGATATTCCCGTTCTGGTTGCTCCCTGTCTTGTCTGATGTGTTCCCTGGAGCTGTACAGCCAGCCAGTAGAAGTGCAGCGGACAAAACCAGGATGAAATATACTTTCTCCATTTCTTTAAGCTACTGTCATTCCAATTTTTAAAAATGTAAGGGGAAGACTCTTTCTCATTAATGTCTGTTGCTGAAGCCTGAGCAGGGGAAACTTATTAAAAAACTACCTCCGACTTTTTCACTTGTATGACCGACTCCAGCACTATGGACGAGATTTCTGAGATAGAGGAAAAGGCTCAGGAGATCGAGGAGAAAGCTGAGGAAAAGGCTAGAAATATGATTTCTGAGGCCGAGGAAGAGGCCGAAGAGATAATCCAGAAAGCCAAAGAGGAGAAAGAGGAGATCGAAGATGAAGAGCTTGAGAAGGCCAGAGAGAAGATTGAGGAAGAGAAGCAGAAGATACTGGAGGAAGCAGAAGAACAGGCTGGAAAAATCAAGGAAAAGGCAGAGGAAAACATAGAAGAGGCTTCCAGCTTCCTCAAGGAAAGGTTCAAGGAACATCTCACCGGAAGGGATAGTTGAAGATGATAGAGCCTAAACGGATGAAAAAGATATCTGTCACAGGCCCGAAATCGGATCTAGAGGAGACAGTATCCAGACTGCATCAACTGGAAGTTCTTGATATAGATGAATATGATGAATCTCATTCTCAGTTTGAGATAGGAAGTCCTGGAGAAAGGGCGGACAGGATCTCCTCGATACTAGTAGCCATTATCGCAGGATTCGAGCTGTAAGATGCTTCCAAACTTTCTGAAAG
>CAZWHR010000025.1:0-9661 GCA_964633675.1 uncultured archaeon
GCTCAGATACATTATACTGTTGAACCTTTATTTAAGACTCTTTGTCCTTCCATGCGCCTCTGAGCTTTAGACTGTTCTTCAGGGATAGCGTCTTCTTGCAACCAGGATACCCTTCACATCCCCAAAAATAGCCGTACTTGCCCTCTTTTATCTGCATCGAAAAACCGCAGTCCGGGCATTCCATTTCTACAGGTTTTTTGTCCTTGTGCTCCTTGCACACGGGCTGATCCTCACTGTTCATCCTTGTAGCTGTCTTCCCACAGTGTACACATATACTTGTCTTTGTCTCTCTTCTGCTCATCTCCGACACAATAGACACTTTGGACCACAACTAACAAATACCCTTGCCACATAAAACCTCTATATGGCGGGGATATGCGAATCCTGTGGAAAGGCAACAGAGAAGATGAATAGCTGTAATATGTGCGGTGCTCTGGTCTGTAACAACTGCACAAAGAGTTCAGGCTGCAAGGAGTGTGGCGGTGTAAGAAAAGCAGAATCAGAGAGTGAAGAAGCCCGGAAAATGAAGTAATTCAGAGCTTCTGGATGTCGTCGACTTCGACAGACTGGACTCCATGGATGCTCTCCAGCTCTTTCTCTACCTCATCGGTACCGCCTTCCTGATCCTTGACGACAGTAGAAACCTTGACCGCCTGAAGTCCAAAGGCCACCTCTTCAACTCCTATATCCTCCGCATCTATGCGATCCCGGACTTCCTTTTTGATGTTATCTATATCTGTTTCAGTTCCTTCCGGCATAAGCTTGAATACAACTCCTATCTTCCCCATTTCTTGTTCACCTCGGGTCTATGGGCCTCTGAAGCCACATTCTTCGCATTCATACTTGTTTCCTATCTCCCTGCAGCTCTCACATCTCGCAACTTTCTCTTCACTACATCCTGGGCAGGGAAATACTGCAAAGCTGTCCTCTGCGTCAAGGTTGGCACCGCAGGTTGTACAGTTCTCTACATCCATTTTTGATCAAAGCCTCTTTCATCTACCTGTTTCCCGGAAAAGCTTTAAATAGGTGATTTATTTCAGGACAATATTTCCGTATTTTAGACTTCTATAGAGTAAAGAACATTCCTCTAGTCAAGACAGCCATGCTTCCTGAGGAAATCATTTACTCCTCTATGGCTTATCGAAGTGTCTCCTGAACTGTACCTTTTCTCATAGAGATCCAAAGCCTCTTTGTAGATATTAAACTTCCGCTCATTCTCCCTGATTTCGGATATGTACAATAGCCTAGAGAGAATGTAAGAATACATAACCGGATCCTTGTATTCCGCTTTCAAACCTTTCTTATACTCCTCAATTGTCCGGTCTATTTCATCCTGTTCAGGATAGCCCTTATCAAACAAGATATTAGCCCTATCAGTTCTCAGATCCGTCTCATAGACGCTATCAGGATGTTCTTCCAAGAACTCCTTGCTTTCCTCCAAAAACTTGTGGATGTCATCCGTCCATTTTTCTACAGATACTCCGTCCTGTTTCAAAAGTTCTATGCCTTTCTCCACACTGACGTCATAGTTCTTTGACTCCAGCTCCGCCTCAAGGTAGGAGATATCTCTTTTTGCCTCTCTGTCCAAATCCTCTTCAATACGGCTGTATTCCATAAAGTTTTCCGGTATCAGATTGATGCGCTGCTCTCTCTTGACGCGTTCCTTTATAAGAGGATGATTCTTAGCTAATCTATAGAGTCTGTCCGGATTCGAATATTCCATCTCTCCTACTTCCGCCAAGTCCTCCCATTTATCTGTCGATGCATAGTGCGTTACAAAGCCTTTAGCATGATGGTTACGAAACATTTCCTCCCCGTAGAGTTCTTCTCCATCTTTCACTGCAAGTTTCTCCCATCTCTCCAAAAACTGCGGGTTTCTCCTTTCAATCTGGAAACTTTTGATATGTTTGATCTCATGTGCAAGAGTATCATCCACAAAACTATCCCTCACTACCGAGTACGGTTTTAAGTGAACTGCATCATCTCTACTGGCCCAACCTCCAGAGTTCTTTAGGTGGTCAGGTATATCGTCAATAGAAGGAATAGATAAAGATTGTAAGAAGAAATCTTTCTGCATGCTCTCTCTATGAAGTACTGAAGAAAGATGAGAGATGTTCTTAGGAAACTCTTTAAGAAGCCCTTCAGGATCCTTTATATCTAAACCATATCTACTCTCCAGAACCCTTATCTTTTCCTCTGTATTCCCTGTATCTGCTTCCATCACTTCAATATCCCGAGTGATAGCTTCCTTATCTTCCGTTCTACCCGGTTTTTGAATATTATTCTGGCAGCTACCAATAGACATGACTGCAGTAGTCAGGCCTACAATAACCAGATTTCGTGCGCTAGCCCACCAACCAGAGTCATCATAGCTTTCGTTCTCTTTGTTGTCTTCCATACTAACACTTAACGGTTACTACTAAAAAGACAAAAAATTATATAAGTTACGCCTTTGATGTTGAGAGATCACCCGCTTCCAAACATTAGCTAGGTTATAAAAGCTCTGTGATTAAAACTAGTCTTGTATGCCCTCATAGCTCAGTGGACAGAGCGCGGCCCTGCGGCGCCTCCCGTAGCAGGCGGCAGTACAGTCGGGTTCCAAGTGAACCCTCCACCGCCTTCGGCGGAACCTGATTTTCAGACATGGAGCGCAGACAGGCCGAGGTCCGGGGTTCAAATCCTCGTGGGGGCGCTACAACTTGAGGAAATATAAAAAAGAGAAAGCAAAAATAAGTTGTGTATTGTGATTTGTATGGTGTTATAATATGCTGGGGCAAAATCAGAAATTCGATCAGGTGATTAAGCTTGTTAAGCAGTAGATTCCTGAGAAGGAATATGGCCATGAAAGGAAGTTCCAAGATGAATTACAGGACTACTTGGACGAACATCTGAATTCTTCTGATGGCTCAGGGCTTATGCCCGCTAATTCTAAGGACGATGTTGTTGAGAAGGAACACGGTAGTAGTAAGGCCGATATAGCAGTTAACGAAGCTATAGGGGTTGAAATGAAGAGGGAGCTAAGTAATAGCCAGAACAAAAAACTAAGAGGCCAAATAGAAGACTACCTCGATAACTATAACTTTTTTATTGTATGTGCCTGCGGTATAGATGATATAAGTGGTTGGAGAAAACTTAAAAACAAATATGAAGGCTCAAGAGGTATAGAAGGCGGCGAAGTAGTATTCATACACAAGAAAAAAGAGAACTTCGGGAAGGAAAAATCCAAGAAACAGAGAAACTCTTCAGGAACAGGCTTATTCTAAGCAAGATAATTAAATTGCGCCATAGCTATTAAATTGAATTTATTCTCCCGTGGGGGCGTAGAGCCATATCTAGAATCTCTTGCAGTCTACTGCGCTTAATAATTTATCAACTATACAAGAACTATCTTATTTCTGATCCGCAAGGATTTCAAAGGTCTCTAAAACCGTTGCAATTGCTATAGGTCCTGCCAAAACACCTATGGCGCCAAGGGTTGATAATCCGCCTATGAAACCTGTCAGATACAAGGAGGGAGACAGTTTTGTCGACATGTCCGCTATTCTCGGTCTTATGACCAGGTCGGGAAGCGCTGATACTACTCCTATCCCAAGAACCAGGATCTGGATCGCATAGAAGGTGTTGCCTGATACCAGAGCAACCAGGGCAAGAGCCACGATCAGGAGTGAGGGGCCTAAAACAGGTATGAACTGTAATAGTACTGCAAGAAGAGCTAGGGAGACAAATGCGGTGTAACCCAGGATATAGAATACGAGAAGTCCTAAGAGAAAAGTAGCAACTGCTGTAGTTATCTGGATCATATACAGCCCGTTTATCGTCTTATATATTCGGTCGCTATATCTCTGCAGTTTTTTCGAAATAATAGAGGGTAGACTAGAATGTAAAGACTTATTCAGAGATTTTGCATGTCTTAAGATTCCATATAGGACTATAAAAACCAAGAACGAATGCAGAATAATTCCTGGGAGGCCTTTAGCTATCGAAATTGCTGTAGAAGTGAGCCAGTCTCTGGTAAAGGCAACAAAACCCGCGGTCTGGATGGTTTAAAAGGTTCCAAAGAGTTCAAAGCTGATTTCCGAAGGTATATTGCTTAGGAGATCTATAAGGACATTCCTCCTTCTATACAGGACTATGAGGAATGGTGTCGAAAGCAGTATTACCGAGATAACTGATGAAAGCGTTATTATGATGCTGGATATTAACTCCGATATCCCTGTCTTCTCCACCAATTTCCTGTGCAAGGGATAGAAGGCATAGGCCAGGGTTATCGCGAAGAAAACTGTCCAGATAACGCTCGAAAGCAGTAAAAGGGATATCAGCATAGAAACTGCCAGAACCCCATACAGGAACAGTCTCTCCCGGTCCTTTCCTTCCTCTAACATAGACCTTCTAAATATACCTCACATATCTATCCATAGCGCTATCTCTCAACCACTTATTCAAACAATTAGACAGGCACATAATTAAATATCGGGGTAAAACTGGCGAGAAATTTGAAATTACGGTATTGAAAGCGCTCAGACGTTCCCCGGGACAAAAATGAAGAAAAACAGTCAGTCAAAGTCCTGGAATTCAATAAGCGCAAGAGCTATTATAAACCCTGTCAATCCGGCAACTATGATCTGGGACCAGGCCAGTCCCGATATGGATACAACGCTGTGGAGGAAAGGAATGACGAGTAGCGCCCAGTTGGCGGCGCGTCCGAAGAACCAGACAAGTTCCTCAACATAGATGTGGTCCTGTATGAACTCAGTCAGTATGATCCAGGTGAAGAACGCCGTTGTTATGATAAACATGTCCCCGTAAGGACTGAATATCTTGTCAAAACCGAATACATACGGTATCAGTACTGTTAGAGTGACAAAGATCCCTAGCAGGAATGATGTCTTGCTATCCGTCTCTGCCTTGATCGCCCCCCCAAGGTTATATCCCAGCGCCGATCCTAGGAGCAGTACAAAGAATACCTTCTGCCAGTTGTGCCTGAGAAGCTCTATATCGATAGCCGTGACCGCCATTATTGCCCAGGTGAGGGCAGACAGGAACAGGATAAAGAGCATTCCACCAAGGAAGTCCCTGTTAAAGACACCGTTCCAGAAGTGGATGTACCATTCTTCATCTTCTTCATCTTCTCCGTCATCTCCTATATCCTGATGGTTCTCCGGCGGTTCTTCCGGAGGTTCTTCCTCCTCTTCTCTATCTTCAGGACGGCCCCTTCTCTGCTTGGGTCTGTATTCTCTCAGCGTCTCGTCAGGCCCATAATATTCCATATCCCATACATCCTTAAGAAATATTTTTAAAGGTGTCGATTATTAATTACGGGTCAATCCCTAATTACTCTCTCCGGGAGGATTCTCCTCACCGCCCTGTTCTTCCAGCATTATAGTCCGGGTTGGATAGGCGAACTCTATGCCCTCATCCTCAAACGCCTCCATTATCTGGAAGTTGATATCCTGCTGGGCATCCATGTAATCGTTGTAGTCGTTCGAGAGGACGTAGTAAACTACTTCGTAGTTCAGGGCCGAATCTCCAAATTCTTTGAGATGAACCCTGTCCATCTCGGTAAGTTCTATATCCTTAATTATGCCTTCTATTATCTCTGGTATCTTCTTCGCCTTCTCATGCGGAGTGCCATAGGTCACACCTATATCGAAGGTAGCTCTGCGCTTGTCCATCTGCTTGTAGTTCTTTATCCTTGTAGAGGTCAGCTCCTTGTTGGATATAACCAGTTCATGGCCCTGTAGCGCCTTTATCCTTGTAGACTTTATACCTATATGCTCCACAGTCCCCATGTCGTCCCCGAGAACTACAAAGTCACCTATCTCGAACGGCTGATCGAAATATATGGAGAAAGAGGCGAATATGTCTCCCAGGATGTTCTGAAGTGCTATCGCTATCGCTACTCCTCCTATACCCAGGCCTGCGATGAAGGAGGTTATGTTTATCCCAATGTTCGAGAGGAAGAAAAGTGCTGCACCCACCCATATAACTCCCTTGATAATTCTTGAGAGCACTATCAGCAGGGACTCGTTGTTGTCATCCCTGACCTCTATCATCCTGTCCCTGGAGGCGTTTATCAGGTTTATAAGAGCAAGAGAACCGTAATAGGTTGCTGCGACAAGGAAGAACACCCATATCCCTTTCTCCAGCTTGGGAACAATATCAAGGAACTGAGAGGATATGTAGAGCGAGAATACAAAATAAAATCCTGTGCTGAAGGTCTTCAGAACAGATATAAGGATATCATCGATCTCGCTGGCGGTCTTCTTTGCAAGCTGATGCAACCTGTGGAGGAAGAAGTTCTTGAAAGTCCAGAGAGTTGCCCATACAAGGATGAAAACTCCAGCTGCAACTATGTATTCGTTGATGGTGTTACCCCAGAAGACCAGTTCTGCGTATTCCCAGGAGACCATTTTTACGACCTCTCATATTCAATTGAACCGCGTCTCTTTTTAATGTTTAATAGAACACGAGAGTAATCTGAAAATTCCTACCTATCGAACCTCTATGTCGTGGTATATCTCCTCGTTGAGAAGGTCCTGGACCTCCTCCTTCTTCTCCTCGATCTCTCTTTTCTTGGAGTCTATATCTTGCGCCAGCCTCTCGTTCTTCTCGCGCATCTCATTTCTCATATCTTCCAGCCTTTCAATCTCCATATCCTTTGATTTCATCTTTTCCTTCAGTTCAAAGCTGTCCACATCCTCTTCTAGATCCGATATTTTTTCTTCAAGTTCTGCCATGTTGGCTTTCTGCTGGCGAACCTCTTCAAGACAGTCCAGAGCATCTAAGAACCTTTCCCTATCCCTTCCTTCAACAATATCTCCTTTCTCTGCTATCCTCTTCAGCTTCTCCCTAACCCTTTCTGGAGGAAGTTTTCTAGATTCGTCCTCCTTTATCTCCTTAAGAAGCTCCAGATCTTCCTTCTCAAAGTCTATATCTCCATCTCCAGCATGGTATATGATCTTCTTCAGCCCTCTTTCCATATCTGAGAACGTGGATTCTATAGATCGGGATATCTCCCTCTTCTCCTGCTCTAGATCTCTAATTTTCTGCTCTTTCTGTTCCTTCTCATCCCACCCCGGATCCTCTTCTATCTTATCAAGCTCTTTTCTGGCTTCATCCAGTTTCTCCTCTATCTCTCCTGGATCCAGGTTCTCTTTCTCCCTCCTTAACTCCTCAATATCTTCTTCAATAGAATCTATGTCCTCAATTATGTCTTTTATAGATCTATAGGTATTGACAGCCGAATATCTGTGTTCCAGCAGATCCTCTAAATCAGATTTGAGGCTCTTGATGTCCTTCAGCCTGGCGAACACCTGGTTCGAGGGAGGTACATGTTCAAGAACCTTGTTCTCCTTGGGTTTCATGGTCTCGAACTTCTCCACGAACCTATCTAGTTTCTCAAGCACCTTTTCAGGATCCTCTCCGAGATTCAGTCCTTTGATAAGGCCCTTCCTTGATTCATGGATGTTCCCCACCACATCCTCAATCACTGAACGACCCTCCGAATCCCGGTAGTCCTCCAGAAGCTCAAGAGACTCATCAAGATCTTCTATATTATCTTCTATTCTTTCTATCTGTCTATCAGCTTCTCTCCTAGCTCTATCCATCTTTTCCTGTTTCTCACTGCTGAAGAAATCCGTTGCCTCCTCTAAATCCAGTTCTATATCCTTCTTTGACCTGAAAAGGTTTCTCATGCGGTTCAGTACCATGTGCTCTGGTTGGGGTTGAAGATATATAATCTTCCCGACCGGCCTAGAAAGTTAGAAGTAAATAGGTTTCTCTCAATCCTTCTCTATCTGCAGGGTCACATGCTGTATCCCAAAGCGCTCTCTGAGCATTTCTCCTATCTTCTTCCTAGCCTTCTCTGCATCTTCGAGAGTGGAGACATTTAACCCTACATGGACCGTACAGACGTTTACCTTGGAGCAGACCTGCCAGGAATGAATGTTATGGGTCTCCTCAACCATCTTCATACCCTCAACAGCCTCCCTTATAAAGGAAGGATCTACAGGGCTCTTCTGGAGTATTATCCCTGCAGCCCCTGCCAGGACATTGAAGGCGGACCATATTACAAACAGCGCTATAACAGCTGCGATCATAGGATCTAGAGCCACAAAATCTGTGAAATGAACCAGGCCTAGACCTACTATGACCGCTACCGAGGCTCCGGAGTCTCCCATCAGGTGGTAGAATGCTCCCTTCTCGTTCAGGCTCATGTCCTCTCCACGGATGTAGAAGACAGAGAAGAGGTTCACTGCCATTCCGAATAAGGCTATAGAGAGAGTTGGAGCTATAGCTATCGAGGCAGGAGATAGGAAGCGCTGGTATGCCTCCCATAGGATTAATCCTGATAGAGGTATGAGCAGCATGCCGTTTATCAGGGCAGATACGACTTCAACCCTGTGGAGGCCGTAGGTCCATCTGTCCGATCCTTCGATCCTCTCGGTTATGTATGATGCGGTGAAGGCTACAGCATAGGATACAGAATCAAAGAGCATGTGGATAGCATCGGATAGGAGCGCCACGGAGCCAAATAGAATGCCTCCAGTTAATTCCATGATAAAACCCGCCAGGTTCGCCAGGGTAACCACAGCTAGTTTCATAGAAATTGATCTCCCGTCGTGGACGTTTTTATCCTCTCTATATTCATTTTCCGCCATCTTTTTCTTCCCTCTAGAAATGCAGAGTTAAACCCTATCCAGAAGCTCTCCTTTCTTCTCCTGGAACTCCTCCTCAGTGATGTTCTCCTTCTCCCTCTGATCCTTCAGCCTCTCCAGCTCATCGAAAGGATCATCTCTTCCCTGTATCTCCCTTATGACCCCCGATATCACCGCACCTGCGCCGTCAGGAAGCATAAATTTCATCTCTTCATTAGAGGTCTCCAGAAAGAGTATATCAAAGTCTTTTCTATCCTGTACATCTATATCCCGAATGTCATCCAGCTTTATATCTCTAAACCTCTCCTTCTCACCCAGGAAGCTTACGTCCCCGGAGCTGTACGCTAGAAGCCTGTGGTTAGTTACTACAACTATCTTTTTACCCTCACTGTCTACGTCAACACCTGCAATTATTTCTACGGACTCTCCAGAAGACATCTTTTCATCCATACCAGAGAACTCTTCAAGGCTTACATCTCCAAGAACCTGAAGCTCCTCAAAGTCGTCTTCCTGCCTCTGACTGGCCTCTTTATCTATCCCCATGTATATCCAACAGGTATTTAGTAACAGGTGCTTAAAATTCTTTGCTGTATGGGAGCAACCAAGAGAACCTTGTACGGACTTGGAGGTCTTGCCCTGTTTATCGTCTCACTCCAGACACTTGGAAGAGCCACACAGGCGCTTACACCGATCATCGAGAGCGCCCTCAGGGTTATAATAAGGGGAGATCTGTCTGCACTGGGAGCTAGCTGGTTATCAGCATACCTGTTCATGAACGGCTCCTCGGTCGCTGCCCTCTCTCTATCCCTCTTCAAGTCCCAGATAATAAATGTCACTGAGCTATTCATGGCTATATCGGGTTCAAGGATGGGTGCAGCATTTATAGTGGTGATGATAGGATATCTACAGTACCTTCAGGGTAAGAACAAGAACCTGAAGGATTCCTGTTCGATAGGTATACTGAGCTTCATAGTCTCCTACATTACCTACATACCGGCTATAGT
>CAZWHR010000026.1:0-558 GCA_964633675.1 uncultured archaeon
AGTTGACTGGAGAAAGCTCCACGAGTTCTTCAAGAAATGGTTCGTGGATGCGGAGATATCTTCAATGATTGGAGGTATCCAGTGGGCCTATTCAATAGGTACGGATGCGCAGCCTTACTTCAGAGTCTTCAACCCGTGGAGCCAGTCGGAGAAACACGATCCTGACGGAGATTTCATAAGGGAATACCTGCCTGAACTCAGGTCCCTACCTGACAAATATGTTCATAGGCCGTTCAAGGCGCCAGAGAAAGTACAGGAAGAGTCCGGATGTATTATAGGAGAGGATTATCCCAAGCCGGTAGTCGACCACAGCAAGGAGCGCGAGAAATCTATCAAGATGTTCAAGGAGCTTGCTGATACCAGTCAGGACTAGATAAGATAGCCTCCTCAACGGGCTAAAACCCTGGAGAATCTGGCCGAAATTATTGAAGAACCTTTTATACGCAATACTTTTCAATTTTTTGAAAGTAGTTCTAATTTTTTAGAAATAAGACATGAACAAACGGTTAATTGGGGAATCCGGGATTCTCTCAATAATCCTGGTCGAGCCAATTCTAT